>JACZTW010000152.1 GCA_022573485.1 Planctomycetota bacterium | reverse complement strand
TGTCAGCGTTCAGCGTTCAGCTTTTAGCTTTTAGCTCTCAGCCGAGGATAACACTGCGGTCGGCGCAGTCCAACCGCCAGAACGAGGTTGCCCCCATATTATCGGATACTTTGGAAAATGGTGCTAGGTTCGCTCGAATACCGCGAAAATGTCCTGACAGCGGTTCTTCATGGCATTGTTGATGTCTGAATAGCGAGATAACAAGGAGCCGCTGGCTTTAGCCTGCGCGAGGCCTCATACAGGACAGATTCGCCCATTTTCCCAATCACGCCGATTTAGCAATCTATTCAAACATCAATAACGTAGTGACGTTTCTGTAGCGGTCGAGCTCCGTGTCGTATGTGTTTCGCGGTCATGCATTGCGTGGATGCCAGCCCCGTAGGGCAGCGCCGTGAACTGAAGGGACGGAACAAAACTCACCCTGATCGAACTGCGGCAGATTTCGCCTCGAAGGGGGCTGAACAGATCAGCCTATGGCAGAGCGCGGCGCCGCCCTGCAAAGACTGTTCCGGCTGCGGGTTCGGATTAACATGAAGACGGTGTGCGAGGAAGAATCGAAAAGGCGTGTTTGACTGACCGCGCCGTCAGAACGACTTGAGCAAATGGTATTGCTCGTCATAGGGACAGATGACTTGATCCAGGACGCCCTGCTGCGTCAACTTGATCCGTGCCGCCGGGGACATTTCGCGGTCCGCTACGATCACAGCGTCGAACTCAGCAGCCGCCAACCTGTCGAGCGGCACGATCGGGATTTCCCGATACGCCGGCGGAGTTCCGTTGCTATTGCCATTGCCATTCTCGGAAAACAGCACGAGCTTCTCGAACAAGCTGCGATAGGCCACGACCATGTTCTCGCCCTCGTAGCCGCTGGCGATGATCGCCAGGCGGCGGACGTGCGGGAGCAGGCGCTCGTGGGCCACACGCTTGTAGTGCTCCTCGTCGTAGTGGCGGCGGATGGTGCGTTGGGCGGTGTCCCGAAGCCACTGCAATTCGTTATCTGCAAATTCGGTGATGTTGATCACGATGTCCACGCACTGCTCGCCATAAGCACGGAACAGCGCCTCTTCATCAGGTATGAGCCCTTGGGCTCTGGCCATTTCGTACAAAGGTGTGCCGGGATAGGGCGTGGCGAAAAACATTGGGCCGGTGAGGAGTTCTCGTTTCATAAAGGCCACGGTCTCGGCGATGGTGTCCATGTCCTCGCCCTGATTGCCGATCATGAACGACAACTCAGGCTTCAGGCCGACTTCGCGGCACGCTTGAACTGCGTTGGCCATGTGTTGCGGTGTCTGGTTCTTTTGGATGTTCTTGAGCATGCGCGGACTGGCGGTCTCGAACCCCATCGCCAATCCCGAACAACCAGCCTGCTTCAAAAGGCCGGCCGTCTCGCGGTCGATGATGTTCGCCCGGCCTGTGGTGCGGAACTCGATCCCGAGGTCGAGATCGATCAGCTTTCGACAAAACTCATGCACCTAGCGGCGGTCCACGCAAAAGAGGTCGTCAGCCATCATGAATCGCCGGGCGCCGTAGCGCTCGACGCCGTCTTGAATCTCCTCGATGACGCGATCGACGGAATGAGCACGGTGATCGCGCTCATGGTAGCAAAACGTGCAGTCAAACGGGCACCCGCGATGAGTCAGCAACCACATGGCCATCCCGTGGTGCGAAATGTACCCCTTCTCTCCCATGAGATCGTACATTTCCCAGTCCGGCTTGGGCATATCGTCCAGATTGGGCGGGCGCAGCCGAGGCGGAGTCTGGTGCAGCTCGCCGTTGCGGCGAAAGACGATGCCCGTGACGTCGTCATAGGCGATGCTGCGCTGCCGGGCGCGATACAATTCGCGGGCAGTGTCCTCGCCTTCGCTGATCACGCCGACATCGACTTCGGGAATCAAGCCCATCATTTTGTGCGGGATCGGCGTGATGATGCTGCCACCCATCCACAATTCACAGTCCGGGTGATGACGTTTGACCATGCGGCAGAGCGACTTGGCGTGCTCGTAGGCCGAAATCATGCAGCCGATCCCAGCCACATCAAACTCGCGCTTTACGATCTCAGCTTCGATTTGCGCTTCATTGAGTATGGGTCTGTGCTGGTTGATGTCCAGGCATTCGACCTCCGCGCCTTCCAGTTTGAGCGCCGCGGAAATGTACGCCAGACCAATTCCGAGGTAGGGCTTTCGCGTGGGCGATTGGATTGATCAGGAGGATCTTCATGTATCGGAGCGACGGCCAGGGATCTCACGTCTGTGTTCAGCGTGCAGTGGCTTTGGCGCGCCGGGATGCCCATGCCGCCCGAACGATGGTCGCGCCTCACACCACCTACGGCATCTTCATATACTTATTCTGATCGGCACGAGCAAGCACAAAATTAGAGTTGCAAAAGCGACGCGTCGATGAACAATGAGCGGGTGGACTTACATTGCTGTTGACGGAGTCTCGCTTGTCCCTGGAGAACGTTCAAATTGCACTGCTGCGGCACTTAATCGGCACTCTGTCAGATGACGCGCGCATCGCGCTGTGCTGCGCCGGAAAGTTCCTCCACGCCAACTGGCGCAATCTGGAAGACGTTCTGGCGAAGCGGCACGTCGTGGCGATTCTGGATGATGATCCGGAAAAGCTGGCCAGCGGTGAAGTACTCGGGCTGGCGGTAAGGCCTGTGGATTCGGTCACCGGGGGAGACATTGACGTGGTCGTCATCACCAGCGACCGCATGGAAGATCGCATGGTCCGCCGTCTTGAACGTCTGGCGGGCGAAGGCGTGAAGGTCATTCGTACGTTCCGCATCGATCACAACCCGGATGTCACACCAGAGGTGATTCAGGCGGTGGTGACCCAGGCCTCACCGGAGTTGTACGACGAGCCTCAGCCGTGGAATGATCCTCTGCCCGAGGTGCCGCCTGCGGTGGGCGTGGAGATCAACAACGGCTGCAACATCAATTGCGTGATGTGTGAGACGCACTCGGCATCCCGCCCGATTGGCGAAATGGACCTGGACATGTTCCGCGAATCACTCGACCAACTTGAGGCGGTCCACTGCAAGACCCTGACCTACCACACCGTCGGCGAGCCTACAATCCATCGCCGATTCGAGGACATCCTGCGCATCAGCCATGAACGCGGGTTCGAGGTCACACTGAGCACGAACGGTCTGCTGATCCACCGCCACATCGACGCCCTCGTGCGGTGGCCTGTGGCGGTGATCCGCTTCTCCGTAGATGGCGCCACGCGCGAGACCTACGAGCGGATCCGCGTCGGCGGAAAGTTCGATCGATTGCTCGACAATCTTCGCCTCATGCGCAGTGCCATCACGGAACACAATCTGCCCACGTCCGTGGAAATGGGCGTCACGCTGTCTCTGGACAATCTGCGCGAGGTGCCGCTGTTCTTTGATGTCTTCGGGCGTTTCGTGGACGACGACCTCATCACCTTCGGCCTGCTGAACTCGCTGACCGCCGGCGACGTCGACTACTATGAGGGGGCAAAACTCATCAACGTGGATCGGTTGAACGTGCCCTGTCTGCCGCTGTGGTCGAATACTTATGTGGGTTACGACGGTCGGGTCAGCGCCTGCTGTCGGGACTATCACGGCGAGCTGGTGGTCGGCGACACGCGGACGCACACGCTCACCGAGATTTGGAACGGTCCGGCGCTGACCGAACTTCGGGCTAAGCACGCCGCCGGCGATGTGGCTGCGCTGCCGCGGGCCTGCCGCAACTGCTACACTGCCGGCAGTGCTGCCGCTTCCCTGATATCGTATTTCATCACCAGTCTGCGCCGGGCGGAGCCGCATCTGTCACCGCTCGAGTTCGAGCAGCGGATGCTGGGGTTCATTGGTACATTGGGGCCGGCCAGCCCGCGTGGCGGAGATCAAAGCGGGCCGGGCGATGCAGGCGAACGCAGCTACCCACTGCCTGTGCTCAATTGAACAATTCGATCTGCTTGCCGCCGCTACGGGCGAGGTGACGCAGGCACTTGGATCAAGCGAAGAGCAAGTATACGACATACAGAGTGAGGGCGACGACCCACATGCCGACGACGATGGTGATCCACAGCGCCAGGGAAGTCTTGGGGATATCGCGGAGGTCGGGCGTCTTGATGGTCCTGTAGACCACGCTGATGCTCAGGCAGATCGGCAGAAGCAGCGCCGCACGTTGAATGCCCGACAGAGGGATCGGATCGAGAAAGAGTGTCGCCCACACAAATGTCAAGTCGATCCACCGCCCTTCGGAGGCCCCGTGGATCGGCTCTTGCTGGAGGAGGGCGCGATCGCTACGGCAAGGCCTTCCGCTCGGACCAGGGCATCGATGATGATCAGCAAGTTCAGCAGGCCGGCCACGCCCGTATAGACACTGGCGATGTCGCCCGAAGGCCAGGACAGATACGACGCCCCTTCAGCGCGGAGCCCTATGGCGTGCGTCGCCACGGCGTATCCGCCGTTCATAATCTGGGCAAAGAACCACCACGATCGGGCTCTGCCCCTCTGCTCATGTGCGGTCGAATGCTGCTGAACCGGCTTGTACGGATCGACGCACTTCACGCCTCCGACGGCCACGCCCGTCCAGAACGTGAACGTGATCACCACGAGAAAGATAACGCCGCGCACCTTATGCCCCAGGAAGATATGGCCCAACCCGGGGATCAGCCAGGCCAGAATGGCAGCGATTGGAGCCCGCAAAAATGAATTGCCCAGCGGCGTATTGCTCATCAAACTCAACCCATGCTCGAACAAGGACCATTCGGATCGCCACACCGCCCACAGCCGCCCGAATCGGCGAGCGGCCCGTTGCTGGTCTGCGGCGCCGCGAACACGCTGAAGAGCCGTTCGTGATCCATGCCTCCACATTCGGGGCAGGCCAGCATCCGTGCGTCGTCGGCGCTCCGCACCAGCGCCTCAAAGCGGTGTTCGCATTGGCAGCAGCAGTATTCGTAGATCGGCATCGCGTGCGGGTCCTGGAGTCGAACAATTGCAAAGCCTTAACATAGCGTGAATTGCAGACCTTTTCAACGCCCAGGTTTCGATGAAGGAAGAGGTTGAACTGGCCCCGGTATTGAAGTATGGTTTGGCTTGGCGGTGTGGTTTCGTTCATCGGCTTGCAGCACAAAAGGGGTATGATTATGAAAAACTCGCTCAAACTCTCGATTCTGGTGTGTGCGTCCATCTTGATCAGTGGGTGTGCCGGCATCCGGGGCCGATGGGAATCCACCGGCAAGATCAGGCCGGCCGATGCTGTGGGTGAATTTAGTGTCGGCGACGCGACCTTCAACTATGACGGCACATATGAGGCCACGATGTCGTACGGCGGCAACGAGCGCAAGTCGACCGGCACCTATACGTACGCCTGGAACAATCTGACGCTGACACCCGATGGCGGCGGCTCGGCGCGGGAGTATGACGTAAAGATCGCCCTGATCGGCGGGACGATGGACATCGAGTACGAACGCGAGGATGAGCGGGACATCCACGTGCAGATGAAACGCGCGGGCTGCGCCAAAGACTGCGATAAGAAATGCTGCAAGCCGTCCTGATTTCTGAGCGAGTGCAAACGACTCGAGCGGGCGCGTCGAACAGACGTGCCTGCTTTTTTATTAGGTAGCATGACAGCAGTGATTCGCGAACAATTTGACGGACTGCTCAATTTCCGCAAACCGACGGGCATCACGTCGGCCAAGGCGCTTTACAAGGTGCGCGCCCTTACGCACATCCGCAAGAGCGGCCACGCCGGCACGCTGGATCCGGCGGCGGATGGCGTGCTGCTGTTGTGCATGGGGAAGGGCACCAAGCGCGTCGAACGGCTCATGAACTTGCCCAAAGTCTATCATGCGATCGGGCGGCTGGACGTCACCAGCCACAGCTTCGACTCCGACTCGCCCCACCAACCAGTCGAGATACGGGAAGTACCTTCGCAGGACGAAGTCGTACAGGCCGCTGCTCATTTGCAGAGCGTCCGCGAGCAAATCCCACCCGCTGTCTCCGCGGTC
This sequence comes from Planctomycetota bacterium, assembly GCA_022573485.1. GTDB lineage: Bacteria > Planctomycetota > Phycisphaerae > UBA1845 > CAIVHJ01 > JACZTW01. Next base: position 3,048 of record JACZTW010000152.1, on the reverse strand, counting down.
AAGGTGGCCGGCGTCCGCTCGTACGAGTTGGCGCGCCGGGGCCAGTCCGTGACGCTCAAGCCCAGAGCAGTTCGGATCGACCGCCTCGAAATCCTGCGCTACGAATGGCCTGAGATCGAGTTCGAGGTCACCTGCGGGCGGGGCACGTACATTCGGGCGATCATCCGCGATCTCGGCAGCGCGCTCGGTACCGGCGGATGTCTCACGCAACTCACACGGACAGCCGTTGGGCCATTCACAATTGAAGAGGGCACGTCACTCGAAGAGCTCCAGCAGGGCTTGTTTGAGCAACGACGCGTCGCCCTGGACCAACTCGATCAGTTGCTGGACGAATATGCGTCCCATCCCACACCGGAGGCCTGATAGTTGGTCAGTCGCGACAATGCTCATACAATACGATCGATGTTTAATCGATCACTCAGCGACCGCCTGATGCTGCTCGCGACCAAGGTTCATTGCCGGCGCCTGCTGAAGCGCTTCCACGCTGCAACGCAGGACGCGACCCGCGTGCAGGAGCGGGTCTTGCTGGCGAAGATCCGGCGCAACGCCGACAGCGCCTACGGCAGAGAACACCGTTTTGACCAGATCCGCAGCTACGCCGACTTCACGAAACATGTGCCGCTGCAAACGTATGAAGATTTCGAGCCGTACATCGCCCGCCTTCGCCGCGGCGAGCACAACGCGCTCTTCGGCAGCGGGCAGAAGGTCCGCATGTTCGCCCTCACCAGCGGAACGACCGGCAAGCCAAAGTACATCCCGGTGACGGATCAATTCCTCAAGGAGTTCCGCGACGGCTGGAATGCGTTCGGCATCAAAGCGCTGATGGATCACGAAGACACGTTTCTCCGGCCGATCGTGCAGATCACCTCGCGCATGGACGAGACGCACACCGAAGGCGGCATCCCCTGCGGCGCGATCACCGGCCTGATGGCCGCCTCACAGGGCTATCTGGCGCGCAAGTATTACCTCACGCCGTTATGTGTCGCACACATTGATGATCCCCTGGCCCGCTACTACACGATCATGCGTTTGTCCGTGCCGGTGGAGAACGTCGGCTTCATGGTCACGGCCAACCCGGCCACGCCGCTGCGGCTGGCCAAGACGGCCGCCCAATATTCCGAAACGTTGATACGCGATATCCATGACGGCACGCTGTGGGGGGAACTTCAGGTGCCCGGCGAAGTGCGCGACCTATTGGCCCCGCGGCTGAGGGCTGAGCCGGCCCGGGCGGCTGTGCTGCAACAACTGCTCGAGCAACACGGCGAGTTGCTGCCCAAGCACTTTTGGAAACTCGGGTTCATGTGCAACTGGACCGGCGGTACACTGGGTTTATTCCTTCGTGAGTTCGCGCATTACTTCGGCGACACTCCGGTGCGTGATATTGGACTGCTGGCCAGCGAAGGCAGAATGTCCATCACCATGCAGGACGGCACGTCGGCCGGCATCCTCGACGTCACCAGCAGTTTCTACGAATTCATACCGGCGGAACAGATCGACAAGTCGAATCCCGATTGCCTGCGAAGCCATGAAGTGGAAGTCGGGCGGGATTACTTCATTGTGCTGACCAACTCTGCAGGCCTGTATCGCTACTCGATCGGTGATCAGATTCGTGTTGTCGGGCTTGAGGGGCAGGCGCCGATCATCGAGTTCCTGAACAAAGGCGAGCACATTTGCTCGCTGACCGGCGAGAAACTGAGCGAGTATCAAGCGGTGACAGCAATCAATCAGGCTGCGGCGTCGGCCGGGATAAGGCTTGGGAACTATGTACTCTCGCCGCAGTGGGACGATCCGCCGTACTACCGCCTGCACATTGAGACCGCGGCGGCTACTCCGCATTCGGCGCTCGACCGTTTCTGTCAAGCGGCGGATCGGGATCTTTGTCAGCTCAACGTGGAATACGACTCCAAGCAGAAAAGCCTGCGGCTCGGGCGGCTGCGAATCAACCTGTTGCCCGAGGGGTTTTTGGAGGCGCGCGATCAGGCGCTGAGCACGCGGTACCGCCGAAACAACGAGCAATACAAGCACAAATTCCTGTTGACCCAGCCGGGGGAAGATCACGATTTTCCGATCGTAGGGATTGCCGGTCGAAAACCCGATACGCCGGCTCCTGCCGGCTCAAATGGTGCGGGGGTGCCACAGGCGGCTTGCCCGCCAGTGCGTCACAAGCAGCCCGCGAGCACTGGCAGATCCCGGCGCGCCGGGACCAGTGGCACCTCGCTCTCAGGCCGCAAGACACGGAGTTCGGAATGAAGGATCAAGTGATTGTGATCACCGGCGCCAGCCGAGGCATCGGACAGTCGATGGCATTGACCTTGGCGCGAGCCGGGGCGCAGATCGTGGCGGTCGCCCGTTCCGAGGATGGGCTGGCCGAGACACAATCCCTGATCAAGAGCGAGGGCGGACAATGCCATACAGTGTCGGCCGACCTCAGCTCATTTGACGCCGTTTCTGAGTTGATTGCTTCGACCCGCAGCGAATTCGGCCGGGTGGACGTGCTGATCAACAACGCCGGCGTCGCGCCGGTCCTGAACATGCAGGATTGCGATGTGGCTGTCTTCGACCGCATGATGGCGATCAACTGTCACGCGGTGTTCTATGCCTGCCGTGCGGTTTGGCCGATCTTCGTCGAGCAGGGCGGTGGGCGCATCGTCAACATTTCATCGGTCGCCGCAGTCGATCCTTTCCGGGGTTTTCAGGCCTACGGTGCGAGCAAGGCCTGGGTCAGTACTTTCACCAAAGCATTGGCCGAGGAGGGCCGAGAACACAACATACTGGTTCACGCCGTCGCGCCCGGGGCGGTCGATACGCGGATGCTTCGAGACAACTTCCCGGATTTCCCCGCCGATCAATGCCTGCCGCCGTCGGAAATAGCGAGTGCGGTCGAGTGGATTCTGGACGATCGCAGCCGCCACGCCAGCGGCTCAGTCGTCTACGTTAAGAAGAGTTGAAGAGTTGGGGAGTTGAGGAGTTTAGGAGTTGAGGAGTTGAGGAGTTTAGGAGTTGAGGAGTTGGGGAGTTGGGGAGCGTCCATCCCTAAATCTTAAACTC
>JACZTW010000342.1 GCA_022573485.1 Planctomycetota bacterium | reverse complement strand
CCCACCGCGTTGATGCTCTTCGCTGCGGTATGCACGAGTTCCGGGCCATAGGGGCCCTCTTCGCCCGCCTCCGGCAACGCGCCAAGGTCGTACATCACGCCGTCCTGCCACAGGAATGCATGGGTGAATGGGACGAAGAGTGTCTTCTCGATTTCATCCGTATGGGAAGAACCGACGATTTGCCCAAGAATGTTGATGTTCAACGCCTCGCTGCGCTCACCGCCGAGGTCTCCTAACTCCAGCATGCCGTCTGCCGCGGTCCAGAGGAATGCTCGATCTTGGAAGCACCGTTCCAGGCCCAACCGACGATCTCCCCCGCGTCGTTAATCGCAGCGGCCGAACTGCCCCGCCCAATGTGCCCAGGTCCGTCATCACACCATCTTCCCACACGTAAGCATGATGATAGTACTCGGGCTCGGGTCGCTGAGAGTTGCCGACCACCAAGCCGGCGTTGTTGATGTCGAAGGCGTAACTATGAGTTCCGCCGAGCGTGCCGAGATCGATCATCGCGCCGTCCGAGTAGAGAAACGCGTGTTCCGCAGTCCCTTCCTCATCAATGCGCGAACGACCGACGATGGTGTTGAGCCCGTTCAGACTGTGGGAAAAGGCCAGATCGCCGCCCAGCGTGCCGAGGTCGATCATTGTTCCGTCAGCCCAATAGAACGCCCGATAGGTGCCGCTTGGATCGAAGTAGTGCCCCGTAACGTGCCCGAATTCGTTGATGGCATCGCCGAAGAAGCACGGGCAAATCTCCGCACTCTCGAGCGTCCCGAGATCGGTGACCGTGTAGAGCTGCGATTGGCCCAACGCGGCCTGCCCGAGCACGAAGCTCAATCCGATACTCGCGCTTACAATCCAGGCGCGCGCCCGCGACGAGGTTGTTGTCGAACGCTTCTCATCGTGATCCAGAATCAAATGTGTGTTGAACATCCGGCGATTCCTTTTTGCAATAATCCCGAGCGACATGAACGCACGACACGACGCCGCAGTCAGACCCGTTCTGAAGCCAGCGCGCTCCACGCGCGCAACTTCGCCGCTGACTCTACGTGCGATCTCATTTTCCCAATCCGATGGCAAGACTTCTGCTTGATCCTGACGGCGGGTCGTCAGTTTTGTCTTGTCCAAGAGATAATGCGACGTTAGCATCAGAATGTGGCCAATAATGTTACTGATCGAGTACCAGCCGTGGCGAATTCGGTGACAACTCCATCGTACCACAACGGCAGGCCCAAAAGGAAGAGCGAGCGTCAGACTGACGCCGAGCTGCTTTCAGTGGTCTACGACGAACTCCGCAACCTCGCCCGGCACAAGATGGCGGGTGAGCGGGTCGATCACACCCTACAGGCCACCGCCCTTGTGCATGAAGTCTATCTGCGGCTGGTCGAGGGCCAGGCAGACGACTGGAAGAACCGGGCCCATTTCTTCGCGGCCGCGGCCCATGCGATGCGGCGTATTCTCGTCGAACAGGCCCGCAAGCGGGGCAGGCTTCGCCATGGCGGCGGACGGAACCGAGTGGAGCTGGAACATGCGCCCGCCTTCGCGGAGAATCCATCCGTCGATCTGATCGCGCTCGAGGAAGCCCTGGTGCGCCTGTCCGAACATGATGAAAGAATGAGTGAAATCGTCACGCTGCGCTACTTCGCGGGCATGACCATCGCAGAGACGGCCGGGATGCTCGGCGTGTCCCCCCGAACCGTGCGCCGCGAATGGGACTGCGCCCGGGCCTGGTTGTACAGCGCGCTGACACGGCCGTGAGCTTCCGCCGCGCGGCGACGATGACCGGAGTGCAACACGATGATCAAGTCGAACGACTGGGACCGAGTCAAACAGCTATTCAACGACTCGCTCGAACTTGAACCTCCCGACCGCGCCGATTTCCTGGCTGATCGATGCGGGCCTGATCAGAATCTTCGTGCTGAGATCGAGGCACTGCTCGCTTCTCACCGCGAGGCCCGCGGCTTCCTCCAAACTCCTGCCGAACTCGACACAAGATCGATGAGTGACGCGGTGGCCGCTGCGCTCGTGGGACAATCGCTCGGAGGCTATACCATCAGGCGGGTCATCGGACGTGGCAGTATGGGCATCGTATACCTGGCCGAACAAGACCATCCGCCCCGAACCGTCGCGCTCAAAGTGGTCAGCCCCGGCTTGACTTCCGCGCGCATGCTGCGCAGGTTTGAACACGAGACGCAGATCCTCAGCCGATTGCGCCATCCCGGCATTGCCCAAATCTACGAGGGCGGCACCGCCGACACGGATCACG
>JACZTW010000151.1 GCA_022573485.1 Planctomycetota bacterium | reverse complement strand
ATCATACGCCAAACTGAAGCGACCGTCTGGGCTCAGCCCGTCCAGAGAGGCATCGGCAAGGTTGCGTTCCGCAATTTGGATCAGGCCCGCGATGTCTTCACGCGACGGAGTCGACTTGGTAATCCAATAATTATCGAGCCACTGCTGCAAGCTCATGTTGTCCTCCCTTGACAAATATCTTCTCGCCATTCCAAACGTTCAGGGCGAAAGGATTCCTTTCCTTGAGGCGCGAAGACCATTCTTCTTTTGAATAAATGACGGCGTTCATTTGGCGGCCGAGTTCGAGTTCAAGTCGCTTGAGCGCCGGAGTCAAATCTCGAAGAGAAACGTCGCCGATGACCATGAGATCCAGGTCGCTTTCACGGTCTTGCTCGAGTTTCGCCGCCGATCCAAAGATAAAGACGACCTCCAGGCGAGCATCAAACTCCGAGAGCGCGTTCTCGATTCGCTTTTCTCGAGCGAGAACAAACTTCCGCCGCTCCCGCCCGTCGATGAGCGAACAAAGCGCATCGAATTCATGTGGGCAGGGATCCTCGATGGATATTAGAACCTGCTCAATCTTCTCGATTGGGAGCCGGGTCCATTCAGCCTTGCCGGCACGCGCAAGACGTGCGAGTATCTGTGCGGCCACACGAACGAGTAGAGTGTTCTCAGGCTGAGTGATCAGGGCCGCAACGCCATTGAGGCCGTGCGAGCGAGAAGCCAAGACTTCCTCTAGTGCCCAGAGGCAAGCGATCCGAACAAGTTCTTCTTCTTTCGCGTCTTCGAGTCTGCTCCATAACAACTGCTGGAGTTCTTCATCGTCCTCAACACAAAGTTGAAGCCCCCGGGCCGCACCGGCCTTACACGATCCATTGTTTCGAGACGACAGGACAGAGACAAACTCGCCCTGAATGACCCGATCATGACGCGCCGCGGTCGCGAGCGCGACGGCGCACGTCTCTCGGACACTCTGGTCGTGATCAGACTTGAATCCTGCAAACAGAGCTTCCTTTACATCTCTCCGATGCGCAACGCTACGCAAAGCCCAAGCAATGCTTCCTCGAACATCTGGCTCCATCTCCTTCGTCAGTGCGCGAATCAACTCCTCCCGTACTTTCGTTCCTGATGCGGCGTGTGCGCCAAGTAATGCGGCGGCGGAACCACGTTCGTCTGCGGATTCATCTTCGTGCAAACATTGCACAAGCGCGCCGATCGTCCGGCTGCCGATGGCGGCATCGGATGGAGGGTTGGCCGATGCAGTTGAATTCACCGCGAACTCTAACAGATCCGCCTGTTCTGGCTCTGAGTATTGTCTGGCGACCTCAAGAAGCTGATCAAGCGTTTCGCTTGCGAATGCCCGCAGCCGTGTGGTCTCTAGTTCAAGTAGCGAGCCGATTGCACTTAACGGCAATCCTAGCCACTTGGTCTTACCAAGATCGATCGTTCGGATGTGCAGTTCGTCGAGCAGTTCCTTTTCATGGATAGGGGCACCGTCGGCCAGACACTCCAAGGCCAATAGAAGTCCGCGGTTCAGGAATCTTCCTGTTGGATCGGGGTCGTCCAGGAGCATTCTGATCAATTGGGGAGCACGTCGACGGTCCAACTGCGCTGCGACAAGCCGAACAACCTCATGCCAACCTGGGTGATAGAGGTAGGGCCGTAAGCGGTCGAGAGGATCGGGGTGTGCCAGGATCGCTCGCGCGGCAAAATACTCTTGAAATGCTCGATGTGAGAAACCGTATCGCTCCGGTCCCAATTCACGCAGCAGACCGGAGCGCGCCTGGAGGCTCCAGGTCAGTGTGTCGGCGGCCAGTCGGGCGTCATCCGCTTCGAGGCCGAGTTCGTCACGGAGGAAAGTGTTGAAGTACTGCAAAAGAAGGAATCTCGGGAAAAGAGTGATATCGTTTTCCTGCATGTGCAGCGCCAGAGATTCCAGTGCCCAGAGCACTTCTCGATTTTCGAGCGTGAGCGCTCGATCCGAAGCGGCGGCGCCGGCTTTGCGTTTCTTTTCCTCCCAGCAGAAAAGAAATGTCTCAGAGATTTTCTCGTACAACTCGCATCGCCTTTGCGGTAGAGCAGCGCCGGCCTCATGAAGGAGACAGAGGATGGTCAGAATCATCGGATTGCCGGCGAGCGCTGAAATCTGAGAGTTCTCGAAAATGGCGTGTTGCAGTCGATTGCCGTCTTGCTCGCATGACTTGCACTTGCGACTCGGCGGGTGGTGGTGACGGGATGCCTGCCACGTCCCAATGAACTTCTCGATCACACTTCGAGTGAGTGGCTCAACCAAGTACACATCGAAGTGCGGACGGAGATTTGGGAAATCAAAACCCACCTCACGGCTCGTAATCACGGCGCAGGCTTCCTTGTATTTCCTCAGAATCGGTCGCAAGCATTCAAGCACCAAGGCCTGCTGATCCGGATCCGGAACTTCATCCAGACCATCAAGCAGGAATAACACGTTGCCGCTGCTCGCACACGCGTGCAGCCACGCCACCGTGGGTTCGCTGTCGTGGAGTTCAAGTTCGGAAATCGCTACAGCAAACAAGTCCGCGCGCTTGTCAATTTGAAGATGCTCGGCCAATGAGGCCAGTCGCACTACGACCGGGACAAGTTGACTCTTTGGATATAACAATTCTTCTTGACGACCCTGCGCATAGGCGCGGGCGATATGACGGAGAGAAGTCGTCTTTCCGGAGCCTGGGGGGCCGAGAAGGAAAATACTTTTCGATAATTCGAGCGCCCGCGAAAGCGGCATCGCTGTCTGTTCCGCCCGCATTTGAATCGAGCGATCATGCGCACGCGGCTCGCAGTTCCCACCCATAAGCCTGCGACGGACGCTCAGCGGCGCATAAGCAAGATCCATCGGGATCGGTTCTCGATCCTGGATCAAGCCGAGGCCGGTGAGGTCCAGTGCCTCGTGCGCCCGTGCAACCGCCGATAGGTATTGCGTGGAGAGGTTATCCGCATCCAGGCTGCCGATTGGCAGCCCTAAAGCCTGCGAGAGCTTTCGTTCTGTATTCGCGTGGATCTGCGTCGAAGCGTTCTGAAGAAGCCGGCCAATCGTTGGCCTCGCCAAGCTCGCCCGCGTTCCCAGCTCGGCCTGGGTCAAGCTTCTTTCTTCCATCAGTGTCCGCAGTTTCTGGCCATCGAGTCGCATGTGATCTCCATGTGGTTCTGTTTATTATCTAAGACTATTGTTGCACGCGATGTCAAATATGCAATAATAATACTGACTGCATGTATGTGGAAATGTTACACAGTATTCTGATAGGCACATAACTCTTTATTGTATAGTATGTTAAGATCAATCGTCATGGCCATCGAAACTCGTTGAACTCAATCCTCCATACAGGCAGAAGCTCACTCTGGTTCTTCTCGTTGCTGGCCAGGGACATCGGATGTTGGAATCCACTTTCTTAGGATGCTTGCGTAACCTCTTGTCGGAACTAGTTTTAATGACGTCCTAAGGTGACTCGTTGCCGCATCAGCGAGAACGAGTCCCATAATTGTGGGGTACAGGTCGAATCCGCCGAGGGCGAGTTGTGCAACCGGGTGGCCGATGATGGGGTATAAGTGGATAATTCGCGGCGCGGGGAATTCGCGCCATCAGACAACGGGGAAGATACAGGCGGATCGATTATGAGTCTCGGCGACGTTCTATTGGCGAAGGGCCAGATTACCAGCGATCAATTGGAGGCCGCCCGCGGTGCGCAGGGGTCCGGCGACGAGCCGTTGGAGAAAGTGCTGGTGCGCATGGGCTTCGTCGAGGAAGAAGCGGTGCTCGAGATCATGGGCGAGCAGCTCTCCTTGCCGGTGGTCGATTTGAGTTCGCTGACCATCGACCCCAAACTGCTCAAGATCGTGCCGGCGAAACTGGTGCACCGCTACGGCTTCATTCCCATCTCGCAAAAGAACGGCACGCTCACGGTGGCCACTTCCAATCCGCACGATCTCTATGCCTTTGACGAGTTGCGCATGCTCACGCATCGGCGGATCGAAATGGCGCTGGCGCCCGAGTCCGAGATCAATCGCCTGATCAAACAATTCTACGGCGTCGGCGGATCGACCATCGAGGACATGGTCGCCGAAGAAGACGTCGAGATCATCAGTGATTCCATCGACGAGTCCGGCGACGTGATCGAAATGGCCCAGGAGGCCACGGTCGTCAAGCTGGTCAATGAGATTCTCATCGAAGCGATCCGCGATCGGGCGACGGACGTACACATCGAGCCCTATGAAACTCAACTCAAAATCCGCTATCGCATCGACGGTGTGCTGCACAACGCGCCGGTGCCGGCGGAGATACAGCGTTTTCAATTGGCGATCATCAGCCGCATCAAGATTCTGTCCAGCCTGAACATCGCGGAAAAGCGCCTGCCGCAGGACGGCGGATTCAAGATCAAGACCCAAGGCCGCGAGATCGACATCCGCGTGAGCATCATCCCCACGTCGTTCGGCGAGGCGGTGGTCATGCGGATCCTCGACAAACAGGCCACGTCGCTGTCGCTGGCCACGCTGGGCATGAGCGAAGAAGCCATGGGGGTGTTCAAGGGACTGATCGCCAAGCCGCACGGCATCCTGCTGGTCACCGGGCCGACGGGCTCCGGCAAGACCACGACGCTGTATTCAGCCCTGAACATGATTAAGTCCGAGACCATCAAGATTCTGACCATCGAAGATCCTATCGAGTATTACCTGGAAGGCATCAGCCAAGTGCAGATCAATCACCGCATCGGGCTGGATTTTGCCCGCGGCCTGCGGAGCTTCCTGCGGCACGATCCTGATGTCATCCTGGTCGGTGAGATTCGCGACAAAGAGACGGCTGAGGTGGCCATCAACGCTTCGCTCACCGGCCACTTGGTTTTCAGCACGCTGCACACCAACGACGCCGTGTCGGCTACCACGCGCTTGCTGGACATGGGCGTCGAGCCGTTCTTGATCAGCAGCACGGTCGAGGCGATCCTGGCTCAGCGGCTGCTCCGCGTGATCTGCAAGAAGTGCAAACAGCCGATGAAGGTCGAGCCGAAGCAACTGCCGCCGGACTTCAAGATTGACAAAGGTGCGACACTCTATCACGGCACAGGTTGCCGTCATTGTCGCGGCAGCGGCTACGTGGGCCGGCAGGGCATTTTTGAACTGTTGATTCTCGATGATACGCTGCGCGACATGATCGTGCAGCGGGCATCAGCCGCCCAGTTGTTGAAGGTGGCGCTCAAGGACGGTCTGAGGCTGCTGCGCCACGACGGCTGGGACAAAGTCCGCGCCGGTGTGACCACAGTTGAAGAAGTCCTGCGCGTCTCCAAAGCATAAGAGAAGAGATTTGCCGCAGAGATCGCAGAGAGCGCAGAGCGTTGCGCTGTGTATGAAGCTGAATTTTGCCACAAAGACACAAAGGCACGAAGGAATAGAATGGAGAATGGGAAATAGAGAGAACGTGTAATTCATCTATGACCATAAGTGCCGGCGAGGCGCTTCTCCCTTCCCTTTTTCTCTTTTCTCTTTTCTCTTCTTGGTTCTCTGCGTTCTCCGCGATCTCTGCGGTTAATAAAAGCCGCTGCCTCGCGAATTCGCCAATGACTTTCGCCGATCTGGAAGTCGCCTCTTGCGGAAAATACGGGAGATCATTTCTCTGTTTGATGCGCCTATTCCGCGCCGGCGATTCGGGGTGCTGGTCGGGGTGTGGGTGGCGCTGCTTCTGGGCGCGGTCAACATCCGCGTGTTTCACAACGACAACATTCCCAACGTGCTCGTGCCGGTGAGCCTGGCGAGCCAAGGCAACTTCGAGTTGAGTGAGTTCACGGCTGTGCTGGAGCGTGAGCCGGAGGGTGAACGCTATTGGGCGGTGCGTAGCGACAACGGCCTGTACTCCAAGTATCCGATGTGGACGGGCCTGCTGGTGACGCCGCTGTTCGCGCCGCTGGTGGCGTGGGACGCGCGGCTCGACAACGACTACTTTTGGCTGGGATATGGCCGGATCGTCGCACTCGTGTTATCGGCGGTCTTCGCGGGCGCGCTGGCGGCAGCGTTTCGCACGATCATGCCGGGCCGATGGGCTGTGTTTCTGACGTTCTGCGTGGTGCTGGGCAGCGCGGCGTGGCATCACATCGGCAGCCATTTGACCAATCAAGTAGTGCCCAATGTTTGCTTGGCGCTGATGTTGCTGATCTTGATTCGCCCTGCGATGTCGGCACGGTGGGCTGTTGTGGCTGGGCTGCTGGCGGGTTTGTGTGTGGCGTCGCGGTTGCCGGCCGTGTTTGTGGCCGGTTTGCCGCTGGGCGTTTTTCTGACTCGGCAGGCCTGGCGACGCTTCGTGCCGTTTGTGGTGCTGGGCGGGCTGGTGTTTCCCGTACTGACGCTCTTTTACAACACCGCCGCCTTTGGAGGGCCGCTGACGACCGGCTATTCGCACTACGCCAAAGACGCGTTCACGGGCAACATGCTCGAAGGCGCCGTCGGGCTGCTGATCAGTCCGGCGTGTGGCCTGCTGTTTTACTCGCCGTTTCTGCTGATCGGCGTGTGGATCGGCGTGCAATGTCTGCGGCGCAAGGCCGTAACCACGCAGAATGATCTGGCGGTGTGGGTGTTTCTCGGCGTCATTGGCCACTGGCTTTTGTTCTCGAAGTGGTGGTGCTGGAATGGGGCGCTGAGCTTCGGATCGCGCATGATGATCGAGACCGTGCCTCTGCTGGCCTTTCTGATCATGTTGGGTTGGCCGATGCTGGAGCGCCGGCCTGCTCTGAAGAAGTTTCTGCTGTGGTCCGGCATCGTGGCCATCGTGCACCACTTGGTGGGCACTTTCACGTACGACGCGATCGCACCGTTCAATCCACTCAAACCCGATTGGCACATCGGCAACGACTTCATCGCGCTCTATGTCCGCGAGTTCGGCCTGGCGGCGCTGGTGAGAAATACGGCGCTCTACGGCGGGTTGCTCGCAGGCGTGCTGGCGATCGGCGGTTACTACGTCAGCCGATTCTTCCTACCGGACGAACAGCCGACGCCACGCCTGGAACTCGAAGCAGTTGTTGACCAGTAGTGCGTTTCGCAAGCAGCGAGCAGTAAGTTCCTCTTACACCTCGGTCTCCACCGACTCGCGCACCTCTTCATATAGCCGGCCGCATGCGGCCGGGAACGCTCAGTGGTCAGCGATCAGCTTTCAGTATCAGACGATCCACCTCGAATTCCGTTCCGCATTCCGGACAGCGCCGTTCAGACGCCCGGAGATCGTAGCCGCAGACCAGACACAGGCCAAGCTTCATCCGGCGCCGGCGGAGGTTGGCCGGCGAGAAGCGCAGCCGCCAGACCACAAACCCAACCGCACCCAGCGGAATCCAAAACGGAACGATCAGCGTGCGAACGCCGGGGACGGGCGCAGGCGCGACGGGTACGGCGGGCGGAGGCGTTGTTGATACAGTACCGTCAGGCAGGATGTAATAGGTGGTGCCCTGCAACACGATTGGGCCGCTCATTTTCGTAAACACCGGCGTGCCCGGAACAAGCGCGAAGCCCGGCGGGGTGAATGGGCTGGAATTGAACTTCGGCACCCAGTTGGTCTTCATGTTGGAGTACGCGGCGAAGTGTTTGGCGGGTTTGGAGCCCGCGCCCCATGAGCCAATGAAGCTGCCTTTGGACAGCGCGATGGTCGTGCCGCCTTTCAATGTCCACGAGTAATGCCAATAGCTGGCGGCGGTCAGGCAGATGGTCAGGACGAGCAAGTGGAGGAAGACTTGGCTGAGCGCCCCGCGGCCGACGGTCAACATGCTCACCGGCGTCTGGCACTTGCGGCAGCACAGCAGCGAGTCCTGCACCGCGCAGCCGCAGACCCGGCAGCGGGCGTGCCGTTCGCGATAAAAGCTGCGCAGTAGCAAGATGAGCCGCAGGCCGTAGAAGAGCACCGCGAACAGCGCGGTCGGCATCCACAGCGGGTACGCTGCCCACTCGTGGGTCAGGCTCGATCCGCGCCGCGGCCACCACTGCGTCTGCGGCCAGGGAATCCACCCGAAACATCGCCAGCCCGCGTCTTTTTCCGGCGGGGCCTCGTATTGGCGATAGACCAGCGTGCCGCCCCACAACGCGATCTCCGTTTTCCAGTGCGTGTACTCCCAGTTCCAATAGCTCACCGCCCACGCGCTCGCGCTGGTCAGCAGGCCGAGGAGGAAAAAGATTGTGAGAGTCTTCCGAATCATTCTATATAGCCGGCCGCATGCGGCCGGGAGCTTATCGCAATCAGCTTTCAGCTTTCAGCTTCAAACGATCCGCGTCGAATTTCGTCCCACATTCCGGACAACGCTCGTGCGACGCACGCAGATCGTAACCACAGGATTCGCAGTGCCCCGGCGGGACACGGCGTCGCCACCCCCAGTACCAAAGAAAACCCGTCGGGACTGCAAAGAAAACGGCGGGCAACCACAGCGCGAGATCGACCCCACTCCAAGTTCCTAACGCTATCCCCTCGATCGTTTCTATCTCCATCTTGCTAGACCAGCGCATCGAGGACATCCACCTGCCGGGTCTTCTCACCCAGGCCATGCTGAACCCTGTGGGCCAGTTTGAACCTGCTTCCGCGTAGCGGCCCATACCCAGGTCATTGTACGTCTGTACGCTTACGGACAAATGCGCTTTGCTCAGAGCCACATGGAGGCGATACTTGCCGTCAAAGAAGTACTGCTGGTACCAGATGGCGTACCACGCAGTCGCCCACCACAAGGCAAGGCAACTCAAGGACACTGTCAGGCCAAGCCACTTGAGCAAACCACGGTTTCTTCGACGGCGCTTCATCGGACCTTAACCCCAATAGATACCAAGCCGATCGACGAACCCTTTGTCATGGTCTTGCGAAACATTCTAAGTCTTGGACCCCGCGCTGGCGCTTGGGGCTCTGATTGGGTCGCACGCTGGCGAAGCGCGCTCGCGACGCGTTCCTCCAAATTCTACACTGCACGGCGTGACCAGACTCGCAGCATTCTCATAAGCGTAAACGAGGCCCAAGACCGGCCAAAAAACTCGGCAGAATCGCGTCCGACAAGGTGTGGATGAGGCAACGGTGTCGGCCTGTGAAGATTCGGTAAGCGCTTGGCAACAGGGCGGTTAGCG
>JACZTW010000150.1 GCA_022573485.1 Planctomycetota bacterium | reverse complement strand
GGCACAGCCAGACCCTTGGCGCAACTGCCGCGGTTACGCTCGAGTACGATCAGGCGCGCGCCCGACACGTGTCTCCGGATGAGTTCCGCCGTGCCGTCGGTCGAGCAGTTGTCCACGATGAGAATCTCATATTCTCGCGGGGCCAGCCCGCAGGCGGCGATGCGTTCCAGTGTGTGCAGCAGGACACTGGCGCGGTTGTGGGTGGCGAGGATGAAGGTGATTAGTGGTTCGGGCGCGGCAGGTGATGGGTCATCAGGGCCGCATGATTCTGGATCGCTCACCATATTGACGGCGGAAGATTGATTCTCTTTGGGAAGGCTGCTAAACGGCAAGCCGGTGGGTGGGGTTTTTGGTGTTGCTTCTTTTTTTGGTGGACGCGGCATGTTGCGCTTTCTGTGCTTATTGTATGATGGCAGTTCTTGTCGGCTGCCGAATTCGCGAAATCCTGCGTGATGGCTGGTCCGCTGCGGCGGGCCGCCGGACGCTCTATTATTGACGATGATGAAGGTCCCGCAATACACACCTTCGCAATTTACGAAGTCGTTGCAACGGCGAATTCTGACTGTGCTATTGGTCGCCCTTGCCGCGATGATCCTTGGCTTTGTGAGCTTTCCAGCGGCGCGCAGGCACTACTTTCTCAGTCAATTGAACAATCCACAGCCCGTTCGCCGCGCGAAGGCGCTCAATGTGCTCACCAGACTGGCGGTTGAAGACGCCGATCTGCGCGATCCAGTCGAAGCCGCGTTTGTAGTGGGCTTCGAGGCGGGCGACGATCAAATGGACCGGGCGCTGGTGCCGCTGGCGAGCTGGGCCATGCGGAATATACCTTCTTTTCGTGATCGGTTCATGGTCGGCCTGGATACGAATGACGACGCAGTGTTTCGTGGTCTGGCAGCGTCGCTCCGCGAGGCAGGATACTGGAACGAGGATCACATTGCGCTCAAGGAGCGGTGCCGCTGGCTTGCCCTGCGCTGCGAAGTGGCTGACGTCGAGCAGCGCGCCGCCGCCGTGCGGGCGCTGGGGCAAGTAGGCCCAACGGCGGAGCGGCATTTGATCCGCGTGTTGCTGGCGAATCTCAAGCACGGCGATCCAGTGGTGCGGCTGGCTGCGGTGGAAGCGATTTCCATTTGTCTGCCCCGCTCACGCACACAACTGTTAAGCGAGGCGTCCGCCGATGATGATTTCGCCGTGCGAAACGAAGCGGACGCACGATCGGAGTTGCTCCGGAGTCCGACCCGATTATCAGCGCCAGGACCGCGAGCCGAGGCGGCGCGCGTGCTGGAGTCCCTTCGAGGCGGCGACTATGACGCACGGTTGCAAGCCATGGCGCACGTGGAAAACCTCGGAGAGATCTCCGACGCCGCGAAGTCACGTCTTATCGCGGCGCTAAAGAAAGCCGTGGATGAAGGCTTGAGTATGGGTAACGGCGGCCTGGCGGGCGGGGCACTGGAGGCGATTGCGGCGCTCGGTGACCGGCGCTTTGTGCCGGTCATGGTCGATGCGGCAGCGGGCTTTGTGGATCAGCCGATGTTGCGTTTCATGGCGGCGCGGGCGGCCAGCCGACTCGACGCCGAAGCGGGCGGGCAGGCGCTGATGAACCTCTTTGGGCAAGAATCCGACGTGGTACGCGACCTGGCCGCCGTCTCGCTGAGTCGGCTGAACCATCCGGCGGTTCTTGCAGGGCTGACATTGGAATTGTACTCCACCGAACTCGAGGCTCGTGGGCCGGCGGCGCTGGCGCTGGCCTTGCGGAACGATCCGGACTTGATCGTGCGCAACATGACCCTCAGCGAGTTGCTCACCAAACGCACGACGCTCCTAAAAGACAATCCGCTCGCTGAACCGGAATGGAAGCCGCGAGGCTACTACCTGTGCAGCCGACTGATTCTGGGGGACGATTCCGTCCGGAGTGAGTTGGACGTGTTTGAAATGAACGAACACTTTCCTCGGATCGCAGTTTACATCGCCCTGCTGCACTCCGGTGATACATCGCCACTGGATATGATTCTTGGCCAAGGGGCATATCCGGACCAGCAGCGAATGGAGTTTCTGCGGGACATGCGCTTCGCAGAAATCATCGCCGCGTACGTTCCGGACGCGCCCCGGGTCGCGTGGTCTGATTCACCTCCGCAGAGGCAGGCCCAAGTGAAGACGCTCGCCCGATGGTGGTCCATGTTTCGTTGGGAGTTGGTATTCGACTCGGCGGCGCACCGCTATCACCTTGCTGCGTCCTGACTCCATGCCCGTCTGCTGACCTTATTGATGTTTGAATCGACTGCTGAAGCGGCGCGAATGCAAAAATGGGCGCACCTGTCCCGCGTGAGGTCTCGCGCAGGCTAAGCCTGCGGCTCCTTGTTTGATTCGTTATTCAAATATCGATGAGACGATCAGGACGTCGGGTTCTGGATCTTGAGATTCAGAGCCGCTTCATAGTTGGATTTGTACGTCGCGTTCTCTGGATAGAGGGACCGCGCCCGCCCGAACATTTCGAGGGCACGTTCGTAATCGTTGTTCACATTCATCAGCTTTAGACCGAATTCGTTCAATTCGTTGGCCAGGCTGGATTTGAAGGAGCTTCGCGTGGGATCCGTGTCGCGCGCCTTCTGGAAATTGTCGACCACTGTCTCAAAATCAGTCATCGACATATCAGCGTATGATTTGGCGTCCAGGACATTCTGGCCGTTTTCTCGATAGCGGTCCGTCAACAGTCGTCGCAACCCGCCCAAGTCCGGATTGCGTTTGAAGGCCTCTTCAAAGTTGAGCTGTGCCAAGCCCTCCATGGTATCACTCAAGGCGCGATGCCCAAGTCGAAGATAAGAGACAGCCAGTTCCTTATCAAAGCTCTTGTCGCTCCCCAGCAGGGCCGACGCCCGGCCCAGCAAAGATCGGGCGGCGATCTCCAGTCCCTGGTTGATCTTTTCTTTCCCTTGTGAAATAAACACGGCGGCCAGCCCGAACTTCAGATCGGCATCGAGCGGATCCAAATCGCGGGCGGTCTCAAACCGAAATTGCGCGGCGGATAGATCGCCCTTGCCGAGGGCGATGTTGCCGAGGGTCGCGTGGACGTTGGCCAGCTCCGCAGTGTACCGCCGCACCTCCGGGGCAATCCCCACGGCGGTCTCAAGCGACTGAATGGCGTCGTCGAACCGGCCTAGCTTTTGCTGCGTTCTGCCGAGGAGCGAATAAGCCAGGCCGACCGGCTCATTCTCGCTGATGAAGTCCTTTATCTTCCCTTCGAGTATCTTGAGGTCGTCCTGGCCCCCTTCTTCGAGCGCCACGCCCAGAACCCCAAGCTGCTGCACGGGCAGATTGAGCGTTCTGAAGCCCTCCGCCAATTGTAAGTATGTTTCCGCTTGGCGCGGTGTGCGTTTGGCCAGCTCGAACAGTAATTGTTGTCCTTGAAGGGCGCTGCCGCGATTGGCCACAAGTTGTGAAGCAGTTTCAAGCACTTCCGTGTCGCTGCGCAATAACTGGCGGGCTACGAACAAATCGCCGGCGATGCGATCGCTTTGCGGAGCGAGTTGGGAGGCACGCTGGAGATACTCGATTGCCGTTTTCTGATCGCCCTCAGCCTGGGCGATTCGGCCCAGCAAGTGATAGGCCGTGGGGTCGTTTACATCGCGCTGAAGCAGTTCTTGTGTGTGGGCTTTAGCTTGTTGGAAGTCGCCGTTGTTGAGCGCCTGAGCGGCTTTGGTGATGATCTTGCCGAGTTGCTGGGCTTGTTTCTGAGAAAAAATGGGAACGCGCTGGGTGGGGGCCAAGAGTTTGGATTGCAATGTGCTTGTCAGCACGGTGCCGAGCTGCGCAGCGAGGGCATATCCCGGCACGTCGCCGAATATTTTCTTTCCCAGTTCAACGATCGCATCAGGGCCGAAGCCACCCCGGTCAAGCGGACTTGACGCGATCCTGCTCGTGCCGGGAACCGTGGTGATCAGACTTGTCAAAGCACTCGTCGGGTCGATCATGCATGCTTCCTCTTTCGCGCGCGCATGGAGGCTGCCAGTAATCCTTGAAAGCTAAGATATGTAACCGATGAAATGCAAATACTTGGTCCGGTAACTCGGTTACAAGTCAGCGGGTCTATTGCCAAGCAAACTTCTTCCGAGGATGACCGTGGGCCTTTGGCTTTGAACAGTGTTGAGCATGTGGACCGCGCGGCGCATCGTTGACACAACAGGCGCATCGACTTATAGTCGCCACGAGCACATTATCGGCCGCTTGCCCGCATTCATAGAAAAGGCCTGAGCATCGAAGGAGTGTCATGGCGAAGACCCAATCCAAATCCAAATACGTCTATTTCTTCGGCAACGGCCGAGCGGAAGGCCGCGGCGATGATCGCCAGCGCCTCGGCGGAAAGGGCGCCGGGCTGGCGGAGATGACCGGCATCGGCCTGCCCGTCCCGGCTGGGTTCACCATCACGACCGATTGCTGCGCCTCGTACCACAACAATGAAGGCCAGTGGCCTCGCGGGCTGGAGTCGCAGGTGCGCGATGGCATTCGCAAGCTCGAACGCGCTCGCAAGAAGAAGTTCGGCCACCCCAAAGACCCCCTGTTGGTCTCCGTGCGCTCGGGCGCTGCCCAGTCCATGCCCGGCATGATGGAGAGCATCCTGAACCTCGGGCTCAATGATGAGTCCGTCGAAGGATTGGGCAAAGTATCGGGCAATCTGCGTTTCGCTTTGGATTCGTACCGCCGTTTGATCATGATGTACGGCTCGACGGCCAAGGGAATCGCCCGGGACGACTTTGAAGATGAGTTTCGCCGGCTCAAGGAGTTGTATACGCGGGCCCGCCTGGGCAGGCGGCCGGAGGAAAAGGTCCTCGACACCGATGTCAACGAACAAGAACTCTACAGCCTGATCCATACCTACAAACGCATCTACCGCGATCACGCCGGCGAAGAATTCCCCCAGGCACCCTATGAGCAACTGCTCGGCGCCATCAGTGCCGTCTTCGATAGCTGGATGCTTGATAAGGCAGTGACGTATCGGCGCGTCGAGCACATCGTTGGGTTGAACGGCACAGCCGTCAACGTCCAGCAGATGGTCTTCGGCAACATGGGCGAGGATTCGGGCACCGGCGTCTGCTTCACGCGCGATCCCAGCACGGGCGAGAATGTGTTCTATGGTGATTTTTTGATAAATGCCCAAGGCGAAGATGTGGTCGCCGGCGTGCGGACGCCCTTGAAGCTCGCTGCACTGCAAGAGCACATGCCTGACGTACACGAACAACTGGAAGCCGTGCGCGTCATGTTGGAATTACACTATCAAGACATGCAGGATCTCGAGTTCACGATCGAGCGCGGCAAGCTCTATATGTTGCAATGCCGGCGGGGCCAGCGCTCGCCGGGTGCAGCGATTCGAATCGCCGTCGAACAAGCGACTAAACCGCTGATCGGCCGTGCGGAAGCGAATCGATTGTTGAAGAAGAAGTACCTCCCGGAATCCTACTCCCGGCGCGCGACCAAGCCGGTCATTACGCCGGAGCAGGCCATCCAGCGCGTGACCGCCGAAGACCTCGAACGGCTGTTCTATCCCGTTATTGATCCCGAATTTCCAAGAGACGAACTCCAGGATCGGCATCTGGCCAGCGGCATCAATGCGGCGCCCGGTGCAGCCTGTGGACGGATCGTGTTCAGTGCCGCCGAGGCTGAGCGGCAGGTGGACGCCGGTGAGTGCGTGATCCTGGTGCGCAAAGAAACCAACCCGGAAGATGTCGGCGGCATGTACGTCGCGCAGGGCATCCTGACCGCAACCGGCGGGAAGACCTCCCATGCCGCCGTGGTTGCGCGCGGCTGGGGAAAGTGCTGCATCGTCGGCTGCGAAGCGCTGCGAATCGACTATAACGGCCGGGGGATGATGGTCGGCGGCGTCACGCTGACGGAAGGCGATTACCTCACGCTGGACGGCTCCGAAGGCCATGTTTACTCGGGAAAAATTCCTCTGATTTCGTCGGAGACGCCTCCGGAATACAACACTTTGATGGGTTGGTGCGATCGCCTGCGCAAATTGGAAGTGCGCGCCAACGCCGACACGCCCGAGGACGCCCGCAAAGCAATTGAACTTGGGGCTGAAGGCATCGGCTTGTGCCGTACTGAGCACATGTTCTTCGACAGCGAGCAGCGCCGACTGGCCATGCAGGAAATGATCATCGCCGACGGTGAATCCGCCCGCCGGGAAGCGCTGGACAAACTCCTGCCGTTCCAGCGTGACGACTTCGTCGGCATCTTCACTGCCATGGATGGCCGGCCCGTGACCGTCCGATTGATCGATCCCCCGCTGCACGAGTTTCTGCCCCACACTGCGGCGGATCAAGAGAACCTCAGCCGGGCCAGCGGCGTGCCCATCGAGACGATTCAGCGGCGCACCGAACAGCTTCACGAAACCAATCCCATGCTCGGCCACCGCGGTTGCCGCTTGAGTATCACGTACCCTGAAATTTTGGAGATGCAAGTCACGGCAATCATCGAGGCGGCCATTATCTGCAAGCGTGACGGCATCGACGTCTATCCCGAAATTATGATTCCCCTGACGATCGATCCCAAGGAGCTGGACATACTGGTGCAGCGAACGCGGGCGGTTGCGGGCCGCATCATCGAGGAGGCGGGCGAAGCCCTTGATTATGTCGTCGGCACAATGATCGAGACGCCGAGGGCGGCGCTGCTGGGCGATCGAATTGCCGAGGTCGCTGAGTTTTTCAGCTTCGGCACGAATGATCTGACTCAGACTACTCTATCACTGTCACGCGACGATGCCGGGCGATTCCTGCCGGACTACGTCGACGAGAGCAAAGCCGCCATCTTCCCGCACGATCCGTTCCACAGCATCGACATTGAAGGCGTGGGCCTGTTGATCAAGTGGTGCATCGAGCGCGGGCGGCGGACTAAGCCGCGCCTGAAGATCGGCGTTTGCGGTGAGCACGGCGGGGAGGCCCGCTCGGTGCACTTCTGCCACGAGGTGGGCATGGACTATGTGTCGTGCAGTCCGTTCCGCGTGCCGATCGCGCGTCTGGCCGCCGCCCAGGCCGCCATCCAGGGCGAGTATGGCCAAGCCGTGCAAATCCCGGTGCCGCGCCGGCTGGCGGCTGCCAAAGCCAAGCCCGTACGGAGGAAGACGGCCTCCAAGCGGAAGAAAGTCACCCAGAAGGCCACAAAGAAATCGAAAGCACGCAAATCGGGCGCAAAGCCCGGCAAGAAGAAAAAGAAGGCACCCGCACGCACCAAGAAAACAAAGCCCGCCAAGAAAACAAAGCTTGTCAAAAAGACCAGGCCCGCCAAGAAGTCAAAAAGCAAACGGGCGAAAGGCAAACCCAAAAAGAAAAAAACCACAAAGAAACGGAAGCGCTAGCCATCCGGCAGAGATTCGCGCCGAACATCCAAGATGATTTGGGTGGCATGGGCATCCCGGCCGCGCCAAACACATCCACATGCGTCCGATATGGGATCATCCGATGCGGACCACGCGGCTATTCCGTAGCGAGCATATCTTATGCTTCGACAGACCCCAGGGTCACAGACCCCACATCCTGATATTGACAGGAAACGTTGGAGGGAACCCCTTCGGCGGATGCGATTGGCTGCGGTTGCGTCTTGGCGATGCGATCATCAGTCGAATCCATCCCCGGAAGCGAAGCAGACATTATGTTCGGCGCCGATCAGCACAACCAAAGAATCTGGACTCTGGCCTTTGTGGTCGTATGCACGGTCTGCGCGTCGGCCTCCGGGGCAACGTACACGGTCGGTCCGGCAACTGCCAATGCCTGCGGCGGCGTTGACTGCGATTATCAGTCGATTCAGGCGGCCATCAACGCTGCCCTGGCAAACGATATCATCACGGTTTACCGCCGCACCGACGATGCGACCAATAATTACTGCTACAACGAACACATCACCATCAACAAGTCCGGCCTGACGCTTCAAGGCTCATCGACGACGCCGGCCGACGTGGCCTGCATCGGCACCAGCACCGCCGGCGATATCGTTCGGATCACGGCCTCGACCGTGACGCTGAAGAACTTTCAAATCAGCGGCAAGGCTAACAACGGCGCCGGGGGCTTGAACTCGAAGAATAAGGGCGGGCGGCATCTGGGCGCGGGCGTGCGCATCTATGGCAACGATATCGACGGTGTGGTCATCGAGAACTGCACCATCGCCTTCACGATGGAAGAAAACATCCGCTGGCAGGGGGATCTCAACGGCGACAACAACGGCAACGTCACCATCCGCAAATGCTATTTACACCATTCGGATTTACCCAAAGACAATGTTCGCATCGACGGCGGGAGCAACGCCACCGATGTTCACTTGGTCGAAGACAACTACATGACCACCGGCCAGGGTGTTTACTCTGACGCGGAATACATCACGGTGCAGAAGAACATCATTCTGGGCTACCCGTACTGGGCCCACATGGTCAACAACGGCACCTGGCCCGAGACGCATGATTACAACAGCCAGTCGGCCAACTACGGCGGCGGGTGGCGGTACTTCAGTCGATGTGACGCCGGCGTGTGGATCGCCAACGGCGGAGCCGGCACCGACATCCAGATTCTGAACAACCTCATCATCGGCACGAAGATCGGGATCCGTGTGCAGACCACGGGCACGATCAACAACAACACGGTGGCCAATCCTTTCAATGTGCCGCCGAGCTACGGCTACAGCAGCACCATCGACGCGACGGCCATCCGCGACGCCACCTACGGCATCATGCTGGTCAGCGGGTTCGCCGGCACGCTGCAAAACAACATCGTGGTGGTCACTGAAGACAACCGCGCCACGGGCCAGCCGGGCAAAGCCACGGCGCCTTACTACTCGCCGGGCATCACCGGCTACGGCATCGGGTTTTCAGGGGGCAGCGGCTCGCTGGGTGCGGGGGCCTCGGTGCGCAACAACGACGTCTGGGGTTTCGTGGACACCGACGGCAGCACGGCCACCAACTGGGGCAGCGGGCTCTCGACCTGCGAGGACAATTCCGACAGCAAGTGCAGCAGCAACCTCAGCGTGGATCCGGTATTCGCCACCGACACCAGCGACGAGACCAACGACGGCAGCGGCGGCTGCGACGCCGACATCGTCAACACGCGCTGCTACGAGCTTTACGGCGACAATTTCTTCCTTTCGACGACGGGCTCAGGGGGCAG
>JACZTW010000149.1 GCA_022573485.1 Planctomycetota bacterium | reverse complement strand
CGCGGGCTTCGGCGTGAATATCTGTAATCCGAACAGCGTCGGCGGTCGAGCCGTAACCCGCGACCTCCGCGAACGCGGTAGCGCCGCGGGCCTTTGCATGATCGGCTGATTCAAGAATCACAATGCCCGACCCCTCGCCGAGCACAAAGCCGTCGCGCTCGCGATCAAACGGTCTGGAAGCCCCCTGCGGGTCGTCGTTCCGCGTGGACAGCGCCGTCAAGCGATTGAAGCCGGTGACCCCCAGCGGGTGGATCATGCTGTGCGTGCCGCCGGAGATGACCACGTCCACGTCGCCACGCCGAATCCAAGTGCAGGCTTCGCCGATCGCCTGAGTGCTGGCTGCGCAGGCAGTGAGCGTGCCGAAATTAGGCCCCTGGGCGTTGAAAAAGCAGGCCAAATGGGCACCGGCCAAATTGGCCTCCTGGCAGTGCTCCTTTTCTTCCGTGAAGCTGCCATGCGCCAACTCGGCCCAGGTGTCCATGTTCAGAACGCCGGTTTGCTGATCCCAGGCTTGAGCGCCCGCCAAGGCCACGCTCTCGAAGTCCAGCGGCGCTTCGCCGGCCCCGAGGTAGATCCCGACGCGTGCGGGATCGAGACCGTCATACTCCGGCAATCCGGCGTGCTTCCAGGCGATGTGGGCGGCGGCGAGCGCGAAGGCGGAGTTCCTGCTGGCATCGCCGTGCTTCGCAGCCCGATCGCCCAGGAACGCCCGCAAGTCGAAATCCTTGACCTCCGCGGAGAACATCGTGGGAAAAGTTGCGGCATCGAAGAGCGTCGTCGGCGCAATGCCGCTCTCGCCGTTGCACAGCCGCCGCCAGACATCCTCGATGTCGTGACCCAGCGGCGTAATACAGCCCATACCGGTAACAACTACGCGTTTCTTGTCCATGTCGCTCTGCGCCACCTGTGAAACCGCCCCTCGCACTATTCCTCGAATCGCCGCACAACGAGTGCAGCCGTCTGCCCGCCGCTGAGGGCGTAGGCAATGCTCACGAAATTGTCGATCGGCGCGTCGATCGCATCGCCCGTGACCAGCCCAATTCCGTAGTCCTCAGCCAATTGATCCGTACCGACCGAAGCGGGCACCGTATTGTTCTTCATCGCCAACAAACTTATCGCAAAATCGATCGCACCACTACCGGCGCCATTGTTTCCGATGGCACCCTTGACGGCCAAAGCCGGAATGCCGGCTGCATGATCACCGAAGACTTTTCGGATCGCCGCCGCTTCGCTGTTGTCGAATGAGGCGATGCCCGTGCCGAACGTCGTGATCATCCTGATTTGATCGGCGTTCAGCCCGGCATCCTCGATGGCTTTGGCGATGGCGCGAGCAATGCCCTGTCCTTCCGGGTCCGGCTCCTTCCAACTGGTGGTATTGGCGCTGGCCCCAAAACCGCCGATCTCCCCATAGATGCGGGCGCCGCGGCTGCGGGCGTGGTCCAATTCTTCGAGGATGACCAGTCCGCCGCCCTCCGCCACGACCATGCCCTCCCGCCGAGCGTCGAACGGCCCACAGGCCTCATGCGGCGCTTCGTTGCGGTCGATGGCCAGACGGCCGAACAAATCCTGGCGGATCGTGCCCATGGCGTTTATCTTGCTTTCTGCACCGCCGCAGATGCAAACGTCGGCAGCGCCGCGCTGAATCGTGCGGTACGCCTCGCCGATGGCCAGGTGTGACGACGCCTCGCCGCAAGTGATCGTGTTCGACGGCGCCTGGGCGTCATGCACGATGGTGACATGGCAGGCCAGCATGTTGGGCAGGTACTTCAACAGCCACAGCGGCGTCAGGTCGCTCATGCCCTCCAGGCCCCACTTGGCCAAGCTGAAGCCATCGTCATCCGACCGGGCGACGGCCAGTGCAGCCGCCAGTTCGCTGAGGTCCGCGCAGATCAAGCCGGCGCCGATGTTGGCGCCGAAGCGCGTCGGATCGACATTGCCAGGCGCCTCCGCTTCGCCCCGGTCGATGATGCACTTGGTCTTCAGGCCCGCATCGTGGACTGCTTGATACGCCGCCACCAGGGCCAATTGAATATCCCGGCACATGACCTTGGTGCTCTTGCGGTAGCTCTTGGGGATGTAGTCGCCCAGCGTGAACTTACCGACCTGGCCGCCGATCTGCGAACGAAAGCGGCTGGGATCAAACGCGGTGATGCGCTCGATGCCGGATTTCTTCTCCAGCAGCGCCGTCCACACGTCGTCGAGTTCGATGCCGATCGGCGTCGCCAGCCCCAAACCCGTCACTACAACTCTTCTTTGTGGCATACAAACGATCTCGATCAGTCGTCCGGGTAATTGCTCAAGTCAATATTATAGTGCGAGACCAGCAGGTTTTTGAAATCCCCACCGAAAACGAAATTGTGCTCCGGAACGCCCAGCTCAACACCGCTCTGCCGATCAAGATGGGAGAAAATCATGTCCACTTCTCCGAACGGCTGACCGTTACGGAGCACGCGCCCCGCCGTGGTGGCTCCGCTGTCGTCGATATGCTCCAAAGTCGCCTCATAGGTCAACTGGTCACCCGGCACGGCGTAGCCGTCGAGCGAGGCGTTCTTGATCTTGGCGAGGATGACGCGCTCATTGAAATTACGGGCCTGCCCCACCAAAATCCCTGCCGTCTGGGCCATGCCCTCGATGATCAGGCTGGCGGGCATGATCGGGTAGGCGGGATACAGGTCGTGCAGATGATCCTCCGCCCTGGAGACATTCTTAACGGCCACGGCCCTTTCGCCCGGTTGGAACTCGATGAACTTGTCAATCCATATCCAGCGCATGGAAGGAGTCCGATCCGGCGGGTCGACCCACACCGTCCGTCAGGCGGGCTGCTTGGCCAATTTCTGCTCGACGTAATTGACCATGGTCTTCACGGTGAACAGCGACGGAACGTTCTCAATGTTGGGGTTCTTCTCGAAATCGGAGAAATCGGCATGGGGCATAGCGTCTTTCAAATGTTGCAGACCGGAGGCGGTAAATTCGCCGTCCGCCACGTGGTCGGGGTTGTTCACGATTTCATCCGGAAACAGCTCGCCGCGCGGAATCTTGATGCCGAAGGCTTTCTCAAGTCGAAAAACGATGTCCAGAAAATCGATGCTCTCCGCGCCCAGATCCTCCGTGAGCGTGGCGCCTTCAGAAACTTCTTCTTCATCGACACCCAGGGCATCTACCAGTGTGCTTTGCACTTGTGCAAAGATCTCGTCCCGACTCTTGGCCATCGCGTTTCTACCTCCTCAATCGAATCCTGACGCGGCGCCCGGCACAACGAACGGTTCGCCGCCAATTAGTGCAAATTGTGCCCGGGTCTGAGCGACCAGTTCGCGGTCGACGGCTTCCAGGGCCGGCTTTTCATCAGCGAGGTTCACGTGATTCAAAACGATCCTCGCCTTGACCATCTCCCGATCTTCACAGAAACCCTTCCCGACGAACTCGCTTTGGTTGGCTTCCATGCGTTTGCAATCGACCTCCATGCGGAGTACGCCGCCGGGGGTGATGAAGCTCTTGTAGTTCACATTCTTGGCACCCGTCAACAACACCAAGCTGTGGGCAAAGTCCTCAGTGGCCCGCACCAGCCAGCCCGCGGACTGAATCATACATTCCAACATGAGCACGCCGGGCATCACAGGGAACGTACGAAAATGGTCGCCCAGATACTCTTCGGACAAAGTCAGCGACTTGATGGTGCAGATCCGGCGCCCGGGCACCAGTTCCGTGATCCGATCAACCAACGTGAACTTCATACTGACGACCGCGCCGACATCTTCATGGCCGAACGTGGAGCCGACGCATCACCAAATTCGAGCAGCTGACACAATCTACCCTCACTCGACCACAATCAGAGCGGGGTCTGTTAAGCCGGGCAGTTTAGTCGTTTTGCCACCGCGACGCCAGTCCCAGCCCGGCAATCTGGATTCTCGGCCCGGCGATCGAGCCGCGAGCCTGGGAAGGAGCATCCTGCGTGCCGCAGATGGGCTCCACTGCGGAACGGGCCTCGCTGCGAAGAAATCGCACGCCAGGCATGACGCAGCGCGCCTGCTCGAACCGCAATGTTCGGCTGGTATTAGACAGGTTTGCGCTTGAAATACTCCGCATTGGTCTCGAAGTGCTTCTGTTGATCGTCTGGCACTTCATCCTCAGGCCAAATGGCCGTCACGGGACATTCATCGACGCACAAACCGCAGTCGATGCACGTCTCCGGATCGATGTAGAGCATTTCCTCCTGCTCGAAGTCGGCATCCTCCTTGGTCGGATGAATGCAATCCACCGGGCAAACCGCCACGCAGGCGGTGTCTTTCGTCCCGATGCACGGATCACCAATAATATGCGTCATGTTGCGCTCCTCGCGGAAAAGGTCAGTCGAAAACCCAATTCGTCATGGGTGGCAGGATTATAGATAACATTTGGAGCCAATCGCAACCATGTCGAGTAAAATTTGCACCAAATTGTGCAGGGCGCCTCTCTCCGCCGGTGCTGGCTTCAAAGCTGGGCCAGGCGACTGGATGTGTCCAGCCGCCCAATAACAATCAAAGTATCGTCCACTTGGACAACCTCGTCCGCGGAAGGGTTGAACGTCGTCCGCCCATCGGAATGCTTTATGGCTACGACCATCACATCGACTTTCTGCCTGAGGGCACTGTCTCGCAGGCTCTTGCCGGCCAGCGTGGAGCCTTCGGCGACGCGATACTCGTCGATCTCGAATTCCACACCCTTGACTGCCACGTCGACAAAATCCACAACATTCGGCCGCGTCACCAGACTCGAGATGCGATACGCGCCGATGACTTGCGGGCAGACCACCCGGTCGGCGCCGGCACGCAGCAGTTTGGCTTCGGTCGTGGTTGATTCCGCTCGGGCGATGATCAACAGGTCTTTCTTCAGCCCGCGCGCGGTCAGGGCCATGTAGAGGTTGTCTGAATCTCGCGGCAGCGTGGCCACCAGCGTAACGGCGCGGGCGATGCCCGCCTCGATCAGCGTGGTCTCTTCAGACGCATCGCCCTTGACGTACAATATGCCTTCCGGTTCGATGGCGCTGATCTTCTCCGGGTCATTATCGACGATAACGACGCGAGCGCCCTCGGCGCGGAGCTGATGCGCCACGAGTTTGCCCATTCGGCCGTAGCCACACACGATCACGTGGTTCTTCAGGTCGTTGATCTGCTTTTGCACTTTCACTTTCTCCCGAGCTGAACGGAGTTCGCCGCTCACAAACAAAGTCACGAGTGATACCGAGGCATAATAAACACTTCCCACTCCCGCGATGATCAGGAACATCGTGAAAACCTGACCCGCAGTGGAAAGATCAAGGGACTCACTGCCCATTGACGAAAAGACGGTCATGATGGTCACATAGGCCGCTTCGAGCGGAGCGGTGCCTTCAATTACGACATAACCGACCGTGCCGACAATGAGAAAACCGACGAGAAGATAGAGCGAAATGACAAACCGGCGGCGCGCGTCCATGCAACTGATTCCTGACCAAAGTCGAATCCTTGGCCGCGATTATATGATTGTATGGCAGACGAACAAGGTTTCTTTCGCCCGACCCGCTCTATCCCAGCGCCCAGGGATAATCGCTCTTGAAGTGGTGGTAGTACAAACCTTCTAATCGTGTGCAGACCAGCATGGCATAACACTCGAGCCCAACGATCGCAGTACGGAGCAGCATACTGTGCATCCGGAAGAACGCATCGAATGTGGCAGGGGCCTCAACGATGCCCGAAAAGCGAAGCACGAAACTCGGGCCCAATGCGGCGGCGACCAGTGCGACGATCAATAGGTAGTGAGCGGGTGATCGCACGATGGACACCACCAAGGCATCGAAGCGGAGCAGCATGGAAAATCCGCCGAGTGACACCGTCAAGATGCAGATCGGCCAAAAGAACGCCCCCATGCCCGCCAGCACCACGCTGACCCACAGGCCGACTTCTGCACTTGCACCGACCGAATCCATTACAAAGGTCCCAACGATGGCCGGCGCCAAGACGAACAAAAGACACCCCCACCACAGCAGCATGGGTAGCACCAAATCGTCAAGGAAGCTCCCCGAGATGGTGTGGTCCGGCAAGCCTCGATCGCCCGCAGCCGCGCGCGTGACACTTTTCATGAAATACGCGCTGACATAACCATAGAGCAGCAGGCCGAATACCCCAATGATCATCGCCCGACGCGCGCCCACGCGTGCAGCGACAAGGGCAAACGTACACACGGAAGCGGCCACAAGGTTCAAGAACCAAACAAAAAGAAACGAGATTGCACTTTCGAGGGATGTCAAATGATTGAACGCACCGAACATGTCGCGCCACAATCCGCTCGAAGCCTCAAGGACAACCGGCGGCGGAGCGGATCTGCCCTCGGGCGTTTTGCGGAGAGAAGCTCGAACAGGCTCAGCCTCTTGCCGGGCGACGGTCATTCCCGCGGTGGCGGAATTAGCGCCGTCGTCGTCTGCCAGGTCGAACGGCTCCAGGTCCGAGGGCCGGCCGGTCGGCACAGCGATCCGGCTGCCGCACTTCGGACACGCCACGCGCTTGCCGGCATAGACGTCGGCCACGTCATACCGGGCGCCGCAAAAGCACTGACATCGAATCGCCATGACTCCAGATTAATCACAACGTCCAAAACGGCTGTTATATTCTCCGCCCCAGATTGGAATCGACCAATGATTCAGCCGACGAGTCCTCTTCTTAACGGCTGTTGCGCGGTTTTCGCAATCCAGAGGACTCAGCGATTCGTCTCGTGGGTCCGCCCAATCGCCGGAAGATAAGTGAAGAATCCGTTGATCTTCCTCAGAAAACCCCCTATACTCGATTCTATCGGGTAACCGCCCCGCCGGAGTGTCTCCCACCAACCAGAGGGAAACGAGTAGCTCACGAACAGAAAGGTTCACTCCTTGGAATCCAAGATCGTCATTGTCCACAGCGACAAGCGTGTCCGCAAAGCCCTGGAGGTCTTGTGCTCGGTCCACCATGAGCCCATCGCGGTCCGTGACGTCAAAGCCGGGCTGAAGATGATCCTCAAGATTTCGCCCGCGCTGGCCGTCGTCGGCCTGGACTCCCAAAAGAAGGAAGCTCTACAGCTACTCCGCTATATGAAGAGCTACGGCTCGGTCGTGCCGGTGATTGTCGTGGCTGGCCGCGGCGCGGGAGCCCTGCAAATGCAGGCCATGAAGGCCGGCGCCAAGGGCTTCCTCGAATATCCCGTTGATCAATCTCGCATCGATCGCGAAATCTCGCGCGTGTTGCAGACCTCGCTGGACGTGACCGACTCGATTCCCCCCATCACCGAAGAGGAAGCGAATACCAACCGCACGGAGATGGAACGCACACTCAACCGCAGGATGAAGTGTCACGTGGGCAAGAATCAAGTCTACCTGCGCTCGCTGATCATCGGCCTGACCAAGACCAAACCTCGAATCACCCTCAAGTGCGCCCTGCGGGCGGATTTCAACATGCAGTCGCAGATCTACTATGAGTACATCCGCGACGTGTGCTGCAACGACCCCAGCGCCTGCCCCGCCGTGCAACAGTTCGCAGCCAAAAACTCCGCGTAGCGAACATCAGTCATCAGCTAGCCGTAAGCAGATAGTAGGGAGCGGCGAACACCTGCCCCCGACTTGATCGCTACCACAATGCGCTCCTACAATCGAATACCGCTGCATGGAGCCGACCGATGTACTGCAAACGCTGCCGCTACGATCTCCGCGGGCAAGTCGAAACGCGCTGTCCGGAGTGCGGTCATACGTACTGCTCAAGCGACCCAAACAGTTACCTGAGTGAGAATCGGCACCCACTGCTCGTCGTCGCTCGTCAGGTCCGAAAAGCCGTTACTTTTCCCCCAACTTTGCTGACACTTGGCTTCATTATCCTGATGAGTGGCCCTCTTCTCCTCTTGCCCCAACTGTCTTCCGGCCCCTCGCTGAGCCTTCGGGGGATCAGCCAGCGCAACTTGAATAGCATCGTCACGCAGTGGATGATCCAGCGCTACGACCATCCAAGCAGCGTCCCCTTCGACTTCACGCAGGTCAAGAATCAACTACCTCCGCGGCTGAGCGCCTGGACGGATCAGTCCATCCTCTACGCCCGATTCAGCCGGACTCAGGCATTCCGGCGCCAGGCCTGGTGGATCTACGCGCTGATCACCTACACGGCTCTGATGATTCCGATCTGCCACCGGCACCTGCGACGCTGGAGAGCGATCCCCTGGCTGGCGACCATACTCATCGCCACGCTGATTGTCGTAGGCCGCAATTTGTCAGAGATCGAGAGGATCATCCAGCCCGGGAGTCAAGCCTACGTCAACGATTACATCTACATCGAGGATCCAAAATGGGTTGTACCGCCACCGAGCAATGATACAAGAATCCTGGCCTATGAGAAGCAGTCGTGGGCCTCCGGCTACCGCGCCGTCGCCTTCATGGACGGACGCGTGGGCATGCTCAAGGAAGGCGATCTCCAAACTCGCCTTGCCGCCCAGGGACTCACGCTGGACGAAGAGTGATCCCACGCCACTCCCCTGTGATACCGCCAAAGTGTCGTCCGAACATTGTCCACGGCTTTGCAAGTCGCCTTCGCTGTTGTACTATCCGCATCGCCCCGCACCATGTCGCCGGGCTCTGTCAAACGACGAGGTCAGTGTGAAGAGTTCCGCCGGTGGCTTGCCGTTTGGCGGATGTTCCGTAGCGAATAGGCGGTCACAACATTGTCCAAACGTCATATCGAACTCATAATCGGCTGCATGTTCAGCGGCAAGACGACGGAGTTGATCCGGCGGATCGAGGCGCTTGCACCCTCGACGGCGATTGTCACGCTGAAACCCGCGATCGATGATCGCTACTCATCGACACACATCGTCACACACCACCGCCAGACCGCCACCGCCCAGACCGTCGAAAACGCCCCAGCGATCCTCGACCGCGTCGGCGACGCCGAGGTCGTGGCCATTGACGAAATCCACTTCTTTGGCGACGCGATTGTCGAAGTTTGCCAAGAGTTGGCCAAGCGCGGCATGAGGGTCATCTGCACAGGACTGGACCTGGACATGTGGGGCGATGTGTTCCCCCACGTCGAACTGAGCCGCATCGCCGAGACCACGGTTCTGACCGCCGAATGCAAAGCCTGCGGCCGACCGGCCAACCGTACGCACCGCACGGTGCCGCTGCTGGACA
>JACZTW010000148.1 GCA_022573485.1 Planctomycetota bacterium | reverse complement strand
TGGACATTGGCCCTCAAACCGTCGCCGGCTACTGCGACATTCTCGCGACAGCCCGAACCATCGTGTGGAACGGACCGATGGGCGTTTTTGAAACCAAGCCTTTCGACGCGGGCACACTGGCGATCGCTCAAGCGGTCGCCGAGGCGACCGACGGCGGGGCGATCAGCATTGTCGGCGGCGGCGACAGTGCAGCCGCGCTCATCGCGGCGGGAATCGAGAAGCGCATCACGCATGTCTCCACCGGCGGCGGAGCATGCCTCGAATTCCTCGAAGGCCGGCAGTTTCAATCCCTTGAAGTGCTGGACGATGCCTAGGATTGCGTTTCATAAGTAGCTCGACGGTGCGTCCGACTTCGAGGCGACCCCGCGCTGGCGCTTGGGGCTCTGACTTGCGCCGGTGACACTCGAATCAGAGCCCGGAGCGCGAGCGACGGGTCAAGCTCGCAGTCGCGCAAGCTAAAGCATGCGGCTCCTTGCACTTTCGCATTGAACAACCATGAAGGATTTGAAAGAGCCCCGCATTCGCATCGCTCCATCGCTGCTGTCGGCGGACTTCGGCCGACTGAAGGAGCAGATCGCGATGGTCGAGGAAGGCGGTGCGGATCTTCTGCACTTGGATATCATGGACGGGCACTTTGTGCCTAATTTGAGTTTCGGCGTGCCGGTGATCGAGAAAATCCGCGGTTGCACCGAACTGTACTTCGATACGCACGTCATGATTACCGATCCCTACAAGTTCGCCGAGCCGTTTATCAAGGCGGGCAGCAACAACTACACCTTCCACATCGAGGCCACTGACGAACCCCGCAAAGTGATTGACCACGTGCGCGGTCTGGACTGTGACGTGGGCATTGCCTTGAATCCGGACACGCCGTTCAAAGATATTGAGCCGATGATACCGCAAGTGGATCTGGTGCTGGTGATGAGCGTTTGGCCCGGTTTTGGCGGGCAGCGCTTCATTGCCGACGTACTACCGAAAGCGGCCGAAATCAGCCGTAAACTCAAGCCGGATCAGCGTTTAGAGATCGATGGGGGCATCGATCCCCAGACTGTCGGCTCGGCTGCCGAGAATGGAGCGGACACATTCGTTGCCGGTTTTGCTATATTCGGCGCCTTGGACTCGGTGGCGGCGATGGCCCGCATCCGCGAAGCAGCGCAGGTGAGCAAGGCCGCAGGCAGCGAGCGCTAGCGCGCCGCGCTCGTGAGGGCCGGCGGAAACACAAACAATGACCTCAGCCATTTTGATTCCTTGTGCTCAGACCGACTGGCAGGCGGCCGGTCGTTTTTCTTCGAGCACGCCCGTAGACGTCAACGAAGAAGGCGAACGGCAGATTGAGCAGTGGGCCTCGATGCTTGCCGACCACGCGCCCGCGACGATCTATTGCAGCGACCGCAGTCCCAGCGATCAAACCGCCAGGCTGCTCGCCAAGCAGCTGAACACGAAAGCGAAGAAGGTCGCCCACCTCGAGGAAATCGGAATGGGTCTGTGGGAAGGTTTGACGCCCGAGCAGCTCAAGAAACGGTTCGGCAAGGCGTACAAACAATGGAAGGGAGACCCGAGCAGTGTTCATCCGCCGGAGAGTGAAGATCTGGCCGACGGCGCTGAGCGTCTGCTCGCGGTGTTCAACAAGCTCGCCCGCAAGCACAGAAACGAGTGTTTCGGCGTCGTGTTGGGCCGGTTGTCGTTTCCGGCCATGCGCTGCAATCTCGAGGAGGCGGGCTTTGATGTGTTTTGGAAGATGGCTTCCGATCAGCCCCTGCGCTACTTGATCAGCGCCGACGAAGACAAGGTCGTCTTGACAACGTAGACTTTTTTTCAGTGAGGGCCGCCCATCGTGACGACCGAGCAAACTCCGATCTCCAAGAAACCCGACGTGCCCGAGGGCGTGTGGGACCGCTGCCAAGCCTGCGGCGAGATGCTCTACATCCGCGAGTTTGAAGAAGCCTTGCGGGTCTGTCCGTCGTGCGACCACCACCATCGCCTCGAGGCCCGCAAGCGCGTGACACAACTCTGCGACGAGGGTGCTTTCGATGAGTTTCTCGCCGATCTGGTGACCACCGATCCGCTCAAGTTCATCGACCGCATTCCGTACAAAGAACGCATCCAGCAGGTTCAGGAAAAGACCGGCGAAAAAGAGGCCATCATCGTCGGCAAGGCCTACATCAAGGGCCGGGGCGTCATTTTGGGCGTCATGAACCCCTCGT
Organism: Planctomycetota bacterium; assembly: GCA_022573485.1. Lineage (GTDB taxonomy): Bacteria > Planctomycetota > Phycisphaerae > UBA1845 > CAIVHJ01 > JACZTW01. The sequence continues at coordinate 6,957 of JACZTW010000148.1, read as the reverse complement.
TCATCATGGCCAGCATGGGCGCGGTGGTCGGCGAGAAAGTCACGTCGGCCGTCGAGCGCGCCATGGACGATAACCTGCCGCTCGTGCTCGTGACGGCCTCGGGCGGCGCCCGCATGCAGGAGGGCATGGTCTCGCTGGTGCAGATGGCCAAGACCTCGGCAGCGATCGGCAAATTCGAGGAGGCGGGAGGCCTGTACATCACGGTCCTGACCGATCCGACCACGGCGGGCGTGGCCGCCAGCTTCGCGATGCTCGGAGACGTCATCATCGCTGAACCCAAGGCCATGGTCGGTTTTGCCGGCCCGCGGGTCATCGCCAATACCATCAAAGCCGAATTGCCTGAAGGATTCCAGACTGCCGAATTCCTGCTGGAGAAGGGCTTCATCGACCGCATCGTGCATCGCAAAGATCTGCGATCCGAAATCGCGAAGATCATCGATTTCTGCGGCAAGTGATGCTTGGCTGCGGCCTTCGGCCGTAGCCAAAGTAGCCAGTAGCCAGTAGTCGGTAGCCAGTAGCCAGTAGAGGACGGGTACCGTGCGAAGAGGGATCGCAGGCTTCTCCGTCGAGGATCCGCGCGGCGTGCGAAGAAATCGACCGTTTGCAATGCAGGGGCGGCCCGGGATTCCGAGGACGAGACCGGCGCGATGGGGGGCGGCTCCGATGATCCGCCGCATATCTTTCAAAATCTACAATTTACTCGATTTACTTTTTGCAACCGGCCGATACATGAGGTAGATTCTTGACACGGCGGCAACGAGGCCTCCGAAGGCTCCAGTAGGCAGCAACTCTCAGCCTCCATGGACCAGCAAACACGGATGTTCAAAATTCTTGCAGCGCTCGCGATCAGCATGATCGGCGGCGCGCTCATGCTCTCCGGCTCAGGCCCAGGGCGGTCGCATTCTTCGCCCCAGCCCGCATTATTGCTGCACGCCGGCGGAGCTCCGGAACCGCTTGCGAGCGAATCTGCGGCGCGCAGGTTCCAGGATGTGATCGTCGTCGCGAATGCCACCTCAGGGCGCAATCTATTGAAGCACAAAGACTTGAGAGCCGCGCGGCGGGCCCATTTGGTCATTGGGGAGCGGGGACTGATTCGCGTTCAGCAGGCGTGGCATCGAGCCGAGCGCTTCGAGCGCTATGGCGCCGCGCTGGTGGTCCGCCTCGATTGCCCGGCCCAGGCCACGGAATTGTCGCCCGCCCAGAGCGACGCACTGGCTTTGTTGCTGAAGCACATTCGATCGCTGCCTGATTTGACACGGCGTCGTGTCCGCTACGAATCCCATCACCCTGCCATCCGCACTCTCGGCGACCATCTCCGGCGATTACTTGGCGAGAATCAAGTGTTTTCCTTCGCGGGATGATTTTAACGTCCGATATTGTCGGCGTGGAAAGTGCGGTTGACCGATGCCGTTGCACACATCTACAATGGCCGCAATGGAGGCGTGAGGGGCTGCGGCAATGGGTTGCCTCACTCCAGTCCGGAGTTCGGGTTTGAGGATCGAGGCCATGACGCCGGGTTATACAGCCGTTTCCGTGATCGGCCGAGGCGCCGGGTCCACCCTGCACAAGGTCCGGCACCGCGAGTCGGGCAAGTTCTACACGTTGAAGCAAGTCAAGAAAGTAGACGATCCTGAGGGCCGCTTCTTTGAGCAGATTCAGCGCGAATGGAAGGTCGGACAGGCCGTGGCCCATCCCAATCTTCGCGAAATCTACGATCTTCATCGCACGCGCAAGCGCTTCAAGGTGGTCGAATTCAACCTGCTGATGGAGTATCTGGAGGGTCGCACGCTTGACCAGGCGGGCCTGAGCGACGTGACGACGCTGCTTGGGGTGTTCACCGAGGTGGCATCGGCCCTGAATGCGATGCACCAGACCGGCTTCGTACACGCCGACATCAAGCCGAACAACATCATGCTGTGCAACGGTGCGGGCGTGAAGATCTTCGATCTGGGGCAAAGTTGTGGGTTGGGCAGCGTCAAGCAGCGGATTCAGGGCACGCCCGATTTCATTGCCCCCGAACAAGTTATGAAGTTGCCGATGAGCGAGCGGACGGACGTTTTTAATTTGGGCGCTACGATGTATTGGTGCCTGACCGGCAAATTTTTCCCGACCCGCATCAGAGGCCAGCAAAAGGCGGGTGCGTTCGACATTGGGTTGGTCCGGGACGCCGAATCGCCCCAGGAGATCAATCCGCAGGTGCCGACTGGACTGTCGAAACTGGTGATGGATTGTTGTCGCAACAGCCCGGCGAATCGGCCGACCATGGGTGAGGTGCTGGACCGTTTCCGGGCGGTTTCACATGCGTTGAAGATTGTGCGGGAGTGACATGCAAGCGCCGCCGGCAGAGCGCCGGCAGAGGAATCGGGCGACTGATGTTCGATATACCCAGCGATCCAGACGAAGTCATCGACGTGTACCTTCGGGCTGCGGAGGAAAACCGCAGTGACGCTCTGCTGAAGGGCTCGACGCTGCACTTCCCCAATTACGGCCAACTGGTCATGACCGGTGATCTCCACGGCCACCGCCGCAATTTCGACAAGCTGGTCAAATTCTGCGTCCTGGGCCGATCGGCCGGGCGGCATGTCATCCTGCACGAGATGGTCCACGAGGACGTGCTTCGGCTGGACGATGTTGATTTATCTCATGTGCTGCTGTACGAGGCGGCCCACTGGAAGAGCGCCTTCCCGGAGCAAGTTCACTTTTTGCAGAGCAACCATGACCTGGCCCAGCTCACCGGGCAGGAAATCACCAAGAATGGCCGCTTTCTGCTGCGCAGCTTTGACGACGGCGTGGCCCAGACGTTCGGCCGAAACAACTTGAACCGCGTGCTGGAGGCCATCAAGCAGTTCATCGCCAGCTTCCCCATCGCCGCCCGAACGCAGTCGGGCATCTTCATGGCGCATTCGTTGCCGAGTCCGTTTGACTGGCCTTACTTTGATTGCAGTGTGTTCGATCGCAAGCTGGCCATCGAGGATTTGATCGACACGGGCGCGGTGTACAACATGGTGTGGGGCAGAGCGCACACCGCCGAGCAGCTTGAAGACGCCGCCGCAAAACTTCAGGCTGACATCTTCGTCGTCGGCCATCAGCCGCAGGAGACCGGCTACGCCGTCGCCCACGACCGCATGATCATCCTCGCCAGCGACCACAACCACGGCGTGTTCCTGCCCATCAACCTCGCCAAGAAGCCCACCATCGAAGAACTCGTCAAAGCTATCCGACCGTACGTCTCCGTGCCGTAGTTCGGAAGACTTACCGCAGAGACCGCGGAGATCGCAGAGCAAAGACGGTTCATGTCAAACCGGCGAAGGAAAGAACCGCGAACGCCAAGCGAAACATTGGAGAAGCAGTAAGCCGTAAGTAGTAAGTCGTAAGATCGCCGTGCGGCTCCTTCTTGATATAGCCGGCCGCATGCGGCCGGTCACGCTCAGCAGTCGGCGTTCGGCTTCGGCGTCTCGAAACGCGCTCCGCATTCCGGACAGCGCTCCTTCGACGCGCGCAGGTCATATCCGCACCTCACGCACAGTCCGAGCTTCTTGCGTTTGCGGCGGCGCTGGGACGGTGATGCACAATACATGAAGATCGATCCCAGAAAGACGGCGAGCAAGGGGAGCGGTATGATAATAGACGTTGTGCCGCGATAATGGGTGATCCACGGACCCACGATTGATGTCTGGAAACCCCTGAAACCACCTACATAGAGATCGTTCGCCGGGATCCTCGGACCGCCGACGTAAACTACGTGGTTGAACTGCAAGCAGCCTTGCATGAGATAGATATCAAGTCCTTCTGCCCTACGAATGAACAACGCCGCCACATTCCAATAGCTCACCCCCCCACAGCGCCACGCTGAGCAGCAGGCCGATGAGGGATAGGGTTGTTATGGTGCCGCGGAGCATCAGCCGTTCTTCGCTAGCTTGCTCCCATCCTTTGGACGAAAGAGCCAACCAATGGTCAGCCCGATACAGGCGTAGCCCACACCATTGGCAAGGACGAGCGAGAAAGTGAGGATTGGAAACGATCCAGTATAGTCCTCATGCACGCAACCAAGGGTCCATGGCAGCGTCATCAAGAAAAGTCCGGGCGTGGCCAGACCTTCGAGAACGCGGAGGAGAGCGGCGTCTTCTTCGAAGAACGGACCCATCCCCTGGATAGCGATTACAATAGCGATACCGACGGCGAAGCCGACGGCCACCCCGATTTTCTGCCCTCGTGGCATGTGAGTTCTGCCTGACATCGATGGAGTGGACCTCCGTTCCAATCATATCACGCCCAGGAGAGGAGGGCAGCAGAATCCATTCAAGCAACCAACCTTTTCTGGGTTGCATTTTTTCGCTGAATCACTATACATTCTCTGTGGCGAGCATTATGGCCGCCGTCTTTCACAATTGAATATGGTGCGATTCGGGTGATCCACGCTGTTCGTGGATCCTTGAGGGAAGGTGGTGCAAATCCACCGCGGACCCGCCGCTGTAATCGGGGACGAACGCCGCGACAAACCATTGGTTGCCGAGCGCAACTGAGAAGGTGCGGCCAGTAGGACGATCCGTAAGCCAGAAAACCTGCCCGCGATCGTGAGTTCGATGTGGTGCCTCGGGCGTAGGCGCTGAGTCGATTCGAGCTTGACCCGCGACTCCGCCGCTTCGGCGACGCAGCAGGTGCTCGCATGACGAATCCGGTCCCAGTGCCTCCACCCGGCGGCGCTGGGACTTTTTCTTGGCGCGGGTTGCCCGGCCTTCATGGCTGGTCATGCATCGCCGGAAAGGAGATTCGCATGTTTCGAGTGTTCGCTGCTGGTCTGATCTTGACATGTCTGTGTTGTTCGGAGGCGTCGGCCTGGTTTGATTACGCTTCGAAGGTCGTCGAGTATGTCCCCGGCGAGGGGATTGGCGTCGATTTCATCGACGGGCAACCCTTCAACAACCCCGAGACCGCGCTGGGTAGACCCACCGTCGATACGACCGGCGACGGCTTCAACATTCCGCTCGATGAGTCGGTGCCGCTGGTCGCGGTCAACTCGGCGTTTCGATCGTTTGAGATGGTCAGCATCGGCATCGGCGGGCATTTGACGCTCACATTCGATCACCCGGTCCAGGACGATCCTTGTAATCCGTACGGCATCGATTTCATCATTTTCGGCAACTCGTTTCACATCTCCGGCGGCGGCCAGCCGTGGGCCAACGGCGACCCGAACGACACGGTCGTCAGCGGGGCTCTGTTCGCGGAGCCCGCTCTGGTCTCCGTCAGTCAGGACGGAATGAGCTGGTTTACGTTCTTCGACGGCCCTTTCGCCGACGACTTCGCGCCGACGCTGGGGCGGATTTACGATCCGGAGAATTATGATCCGGAGTTGGGCAAATGGAATGAGTGGTGGGGCCAGCCCACCGATCCAACCCAGCCGCTGGATCCGGACCTCGTGCCCGCGAATCTCGGCGGGCTGAGCGTGGCCGATGCGGCTGAGTATTACGACGGCTCGGCGGGCGGTACGGGTTTTGATCTCGCCGCGCTCGGGCTGGACTGGATCCAATACGTGCGCATCGAGCCGAACGGTTCGGGCATCCCGGAGATCGATGCCGTCGCAGACGTGGCGCCGGCGGGTGGTGGATCGGATCCCGATCTGGACGGCGACGGCATGGTCGGACCCTTTGACTTGGCCCTCCTGTTGGGCAACTGGGGATTGTGTGAGTGTTGTCCTGCTGATCTCGACGGGAACGGCATCGTCGGACCGTTCGATTTGGCGCTGCTGTTGGGCGACTGGGGGATGAAATGAAGACACTTCCACTCCGGCGAATTCCGCCCTACATTTCAAACGTCCAGGGAGCCGAAGGGAAGCTCGCGGCTCGTCAGTTTCCAGTTGCTCGGTGCGCATTTACGCTGGTCGAGTTGCTCACCGTCATCGCCATCATAGCGGTGCTGATCTCGCTGCTCATGCCGGGGATCAAGGGCGTCCGCGATCAGGCGCGGAACGTGGTCTGCCTGAGCAATCTGCGGCAGATGGTGACCGCGGCCGGCATCTATATCGAGATGAACGACGCCCGCTATCCGGCGGCGTACTGGAACGCCACGCCCGAGCCGAACGTGTTCGTCAATGAGAACTGGGATTACCGCGTGACCATCGACTGGAACACGGGCGGCACGAAGACCATCACTACCGGGCTGCTGTGGAGCGGCGGCGTCGCCAGCCGAATCCAGCAGTGCCCGGTCTTCAAAGGCTCGAGCAATACGATCGTCGAAGAGCCGCATACCGGCTATAACTACAACACGAGCTATATCGGACACGGCCAGGGCGAGACGATCCCGGCGCCGGCCAAGGCGTCGCTGGTTCGTCGGCCGTTCAAGTGCGCGCTGTTCGGCGACGGCCAGTGGCGGGCGGGTGCCAACAAATTCATGCGCGCCCCCTGGCCGAACCCGGGCGACGCCGGCTTCTTCGGGCGCTATGCGGGCACGCAGGGCTTTCGTCATCGCGATCGCACGAACGTGGCATTCTGCGACGGGCACGCCGAGTCGTGGGAACCGCGGTACACCGAAACGTCGCCGAGCGAGCAGCAGGAAATCGCCGACGGCACGGGTTTCCTGTCAGCGGACAACAGCATGTACGATTTGGACTGAGTGCAACGCCGAATCGCGGTTCACAGTCGTTTGCACTGGCAGGTCCGCCGCAGGCGGACCAGTGGCCTCTGCTAAACGACTAAGTCGATTCGAGAAACCCTGCCGAACGACGCTGTCCCAAAATCATGGAGAATCCATCCGCCGCAGCGGGGCGCACGGCGCACGGGCCTGGAGGTCGTTTTTACCCCCTTGGAGCGGGCAAATAGGCGCGATTCACGGCGGCAGAGGTCGTCCTCGCTTGAATCGGGTGGGTCATCTTGTGTACAATGGGACGCGTATCAAGTCTCGGCCGAGCAACTGCTCAGAAAGGAAAGCCAGCCATGCATCGAATACCCTCACTCGCTTTGT
>JACZTW010000147.1 GCA_022573485.1 Planctomycetota bacterium | reverse complement strand
GGCGTGAAATCGTAATCGGACATCAACATCTCCGATTACGATTTCACGCCCGTTTACGACAAGCGCACCCCATCAGAGCCGCGAGCGCAAGCGACCGGCCAAGCAAGTGCGGAATGCGGAATGCGGAATGGGGACGACGGCAAGTCGGCCGTCGGCCAGATTCGCTTCGGGCTGGGCGCCATCAAGGGTCTGGGCGAAAAGGCCGTGCGGGCCATTATCGAGGCCCGTGGCGAGGGCGGCGAGTTCAAGAACATTTTCGATTTTTGCGATCGGGTTGATCTGGCAGCCGTCAGCAAGAATGCGGTCGAGGCGTTGATCAAGTGCGGCGCCTTTGATCGCACCGGCGCCATGCGAAAAGCACTGATGCTGGTGTGCGAAAAGGCTGTTGATGCGGGCCAGCGAAACCAACGCGACAAACAGTCAGGCCAAATGTCGCTGCTGGATATGATGGGCGGCGAGGAACCGCCGGTCCAGGCGGCCTATCCGAAGATTCCGGATGACGAGCAATGGTCCGAGGCTGAGTTGCTGGCGTTCGAGAAGGAAGTGCTCGGCTTCTACATTACCAATCACCCGCTGGCCCAGCACGCCGAGATCATTCGGCGGTTCGCCACAATGGATTCTCAAGCCTTTGCCCAGGCGCCCGAAGGACATGAAATCGTCATCGGCGGCATGGTCACCAAGTTGCGCACCAAGCTGACGCGTACAGGGCGCTCGGCCGGCGCGAAGATGGGCTTTTTGACGCTTGAAGATACTGCCGGCTCGATCCCCGCGACTCTGTTTCCCTCGGACCTGGAGAAGTTTCACACCCTGCTGGAGTTGGACAGCATTGTCTTTTTGCGCGGCACTGTCGAACGCCGCCGGGAGGAGCCTTCGCTGCGCATCACCGAGGTTGTGCCGCTCGATCAGGCCCGGGACCGACTGACGTCGCAGGTGCTCATCAATTTGTCGAGTCGCCGCCATGCGCCGGACATCATGGAGCGTCTGGATGCGCTCTTTCGCAAGCATCCCGGTGACAAGCCCGTGGTCCTGCGGATCGCAACTTCCGATGACTTCATGGCTGCCGTGCGCTGCTCTGCCGATCGCGCCGTCGTCGTTACAGACGACTTCTGCGCTGATGTGGTGGACTTGCTGGGGCCGGAGAGCTACGAACTCTGCGGCACCGGCGCTCGTACCGGACGCAGCGCCTGAGCAGGCTCATTCCGACCGTCGGCTCCGGTTGACTTGGCGCCGTTTCCGCAGTCTAATGATCCCTGAGGCAATCGCCCGCCGGCGATTCCGCAATTGGGGCCATGGCGCAGTTGGGAGCGCGTCTGCATGGCATGCAGAAGGTCGAGGGTTCGAGTCCCTCTGGCTCCATGACAAACGAAGGTCTTGCTGATTCTGGTCCTTTTGGTTCTGCGGGAAAATCAATTCCCTTGCGAGGATATGGATCCGTCACCCGCGTCGAATGGCCTCAGCGCGCGGCGCCGGGCTCCGGGTTAGCGCCTCTTCCGGCGAGGCCTGAACTTGCTGCCGAGCGTTTTGGGCGGCGCGCTCTTGGCCACTGCGGTGTCCACACTGCCGTTGGAGAATACCGCAGTCTGTCCGCGCGGCGTCCGTTTCGGCTGTGCTTCTGATTCCATTTCTCGCGGCGGCCTGGGCTTGAAATCGTCGAACGTAGCCAGCTCGACTTGCTTGTCGATGAGCACTTCAATCGCGGTGAGGTAATCTCCTTCGTCCGCAGCGACGAAAGTGATGGCCCGCCCGAAGGCGCCCATCCGCGCGGTGCGTCCAATGCGATGGACGTATATTTGCGGATCAAATGGAATGTCGTAGTTGATGATGTGGGAAATGTCTTGCACGTCGATGCCGCGCGAGGCGAGATCGGTCGCCACCAGCACATCAATCGCGTGTCGGCGAAAACGCTCCATGACGCGCTCCCGCTTGCTTTGAACCAGATCGCCGTGAATCTCCTTGACGTTGATATCGAGCTGGTGCAGCTTCTTGGCGAGCTTGCGGGCGTTGTGTTTGGTGTTCGTGAACACGATGGCCAGTTTCGGTTTTTCCGTCTTCATGATGATCCGCAGAAGCTGGAACTTGTCCCACCGTTCCACGCTGCAATAAACTTGCTCGACGCTTTCGACCGTGAGTTCATCTCGCGACACGTTGGCCTCGGCCGGATCGGTCATGAACTGCCGGGCCAGTTGCTTAATGTCTTCGCTGAAGGTCGCGGACACGAAGATCGTCTGGTGCTTCTGCCTGATTCGACCCAGGATGTTGCGAATATCGTCGATGAAGCCGATATCCAACATGCGATCCACTTCGTCGAGGACCGCGTATTTGACTTCGTTGAAGCTGATGATGCCTCGATTGAGCAAATCCATAACGCGTCCGGGCGTGGCGACGATGGCCTGCGTTTTCTTGTGCAGCAGCTTGACTTGGTGCTGAATGGCCTGCCCGCCATAGATCGGGACAATTTGCAGCGGCGTATCGACAGCCAGTCGGCGCATTTCCGCGGTGACTTGCACTGCCAACTCGCGGGTGGGAACGATGACGACGGCCTGGATGTGTTTGTTCGGGTCGAGCTGTTGCATGATCGGCAGGGCGAAGGCGGCGGTCTTGCCCGTGCCGGTGCGGGCCTGGCCCATCACGTCACGTCCCTGCAGGACCAGCGGGATCATCTCGCGCTGAATATCCGTGGGCGTCTCGAACCCGGCCTTTTGCAGCCCTTTCAGGAGGGCCAGCTCGATGCCGAGATCGGCGAATTTGCTGGGCAGATCGGGATGAGGTTTCATAAGAATCAAGGGCAAAAGGACAGGCGTGAGGGATTGACGTCTCCGCACAGGCCGGAAATTACTTATTCTAAGAGTGTATTCTAGCGGGAATCGCTCATCTTGGCCAGAGGCGATTGATCGGCCGTTGGGCGGGTCCGAAGCAGGTCCATCACAGCCTCGGCGAGACGCTTGGGGGCCAGATCGGCGTGCCGAGGCACGATGCAGGCGCTGTGCCCGATCGGGCAAGTGTGCGCCACCGCCCCGCAAGGCCGGCAGGGAACGTCGGCCGTCGCCAGCCGCACGGTCGGATAGCCTCCGGCGGCACTGACGTGCGTACAAGTGAAAATGGTCAGCGTGGGCAGGCGCAACGCCCCGGCGAGGTGCATGAACATCGTATCCGGGCAGACCACGGCATCCAGTTGGCTGAAGATCGCCGCCAGCGAGGCGATGTCCGGCGTCTTGTCCACCAGATTGAACAGCATCGGTGGAGCATGCGGCAAGTCACGCCCGATTTCATTTGAGGCCCCGAACAGCAGCACCGCTACGTCTTTCTTCAGCAGCGCCTGAACCAGCTTGAGCGCGAGATCGACCGGATAAGCTTTCATGTGAACGGATTTCGTGAGCGCAATGCCGATGCGGGGCTGGCGCGCTTGGCCGATGTCCCATTCTTCGAGAAGTGCGGACGGCAGTTTGAGTTTGACGGCTTCGGTGGCTTCGGGCGTACGCAGGCAATTTCCGAAGATCTGGATATTGCTCATCGCCGCATCGGTGGCGTGGAGATCGACGTCCTCCAGCGACATATAGTATGAATAGTGTTTGAGTTCGGAGGCCGGCGGCGGATACGGCATGATGTTCACGTCGGCGTCAACCAGTTTCAACAGAGGGTGATGCAGGGCCGGGCAGGGAACGTCGATTGTGCAATCGGGATAGCGCTCCTTGAGGGCTTTCAAGCACGCCGCCAACACCAGCCCGTCGCCCATGCCGCCGATGTACATCATCAGCATGCGGGCGTTGGCGAGCGGCTGCCCGTCGTAGCGCGGCAGCATTTCATCCAGCTTGCAGATTGCTTTGAACGCCCCATCCCGCACGCCGCCCTCCGCTTCGGGATCGTGTACCACGTACTGCAACCCAGCGGTCAATGCGAACGATTCTCTGCCGCTGGTGTCAAAGGCGCGGGCATCGGATAACGCTTCCACGACGTGCATACCACCCTTATCGGGCAGGTTGGTCCTTTGGTTTGCCTGCGGGTTTCGGATACGCCGGTTGGGTCCGATAGAAGAGCGGTCTTGCTGAGCCGTGGCCTTCAGGCCACGGACCGCGGCAGCAATGATTCCCGCACGGTCCGGACCCTGAAGGGCCCGGCTCAAGCACGTCGATCGTTGGCTTGGGTGTCACGCCAAACACGTACTCGCCGCCAGTGCTCAGGCAAGATGTGGGCCGGTGGGATTTGCGGTATAATCTCCGCAATGCACGCACAAGGCGAGACAACTCTGACGCTGGGCGGCGGGCCGCTGTCGCTCGAACTGCTCGATCCGCTGCTCGAGCAAAAGCTCACCGTCACCATCGGCGAAGGCGCCTGGCAGCGCGTGCAACGCTCGCGCGACATCGTTGAGCAGGCCATCGCCGACGGCAGAGTGCTGTACGGCATCAACACCGGTTTCGGCCACTTGAAATCCATCACCATTCCGAATGATCAGCTCGAGCAATTGCAGGAAAATCTCGTCCGTTCGCACGCGGTGGGCGTGGGCGCGCCGGCGTGCGAACAAGTGGTGCGCTGGATGATCCTGTTCAAGCTGCACAGCCTCCTCCAGGCCCACAGCGGCGTGCGTCGCGAGACCATCGAACTGCTCGCCGGCATGTTCAACGCCGACTGCCTGCCGATCGTCCCGAGCAAAGGCTCGCTCGGCGCCAGCGGCGACCTCGCCCCGCTGGCCCATATGACCCTGCCCATGATCGGCGAAGGTAAAGTGACCATCCCGAAAGCGAAAGGACAACGAGCCGTGGGCTTAAGCCCACGCGGACTCCCAAATCCCGAAAGAACCGCTCTCCCCGCCAAAGAAGCATTTGCGAAGCTCGGTCTCAAACCCATCAAACTCCAATCCAAGGAGGGTCTCGCCCTCCTCAACGGCACGCAATATATGAGCGCCATGGCGGCGGTGTGCGTGATCCGCGCCCGGCGACTCGCCAAACACGCCGACATCATCGCAGCCATGTCGCTGGAAGGATTCCGCGGCAGCGCCCAGCCCTTCGACGAGCGGCTGCACAAGATTCGGCCGCACGCCGGCTCGCAAATCGTCGCCGCCAACATGCGGGCCTTGCTCGCCGACAGCGAGATCATGGCTTCGCACGCCGATTGCGGCCGCGTACAGGATCCGTACTCGTTCCGTTGCATTCCGCAGGTCCACGGGGCCTCGCGCGATGCCATCGAGCACGCCGCCGGCATTGTCGAGACCGAGATCAACAGCGTGACGGACAATCCGATCATCTTCGACAACGGCGACATCATCAGCGGCGGCAACTTCCACGGCCAATCGCTGGCATTGGTCATGGACTACATGGCCATCGCTCTGGCAGAGATAGCCAGCATCGCCGAACGGCGCACGTATCTGCTGCTCGAAGGCCGGGACGACTTGCCGCCCATGCTCACCAAAGACCCCGGCATCAACAGCGGCTTGATGATGCTGCAATACACGTCTGCCGCCTTGGTCAATGAGAACAAGGTCCTGGCCACCCCCGCCAGCATCGACACCATCACCACCTCCGGCGGGCAGGAAGACCACGTCAGCATGGGCGCCACCTCCGCCAACAAGCTGATGACCATTCTCGAAAACGCCGAGACCGTCCTGGCCATCGAAATGCTCTGCGCCGCCCAAGCCCTCGACTTCCGCGCACCGCTCAAGCCCGGCGTCGGCCCGCGAGCGGCGCACAAGAAAGCCCGTGAGCGATTTGAATTTGTACGCTCGGATCGAGTTCTCGCTATAGAACTTTCGTCAGCCGTGGAGATGATACGCGCGCAGGAATTGACCAGCAGTGTTGCCTCAGCGATCGAGCGTTTGCTGTGATCACCCCGCGTCAGCGAGTCCCGGGAGAAGAATTGAATATACTATGTCCCCCGAATTCCCATGGCCGCACTACCAACTCAGCCCGACCATGCCGGGCAGAGTCGGTCTCGATGACATCGACCTTTTGAGTAGATAGCATTGCCAGTTGGAGAGCAAACATGAATTTCAAGCAACGCTATAATGCCGAGCCTCTCGTGACGGTCGTTCTCATTCTCTTCGCGGGCGCAGCAACAGCGGCTTGCCTTGGGCAAGAGAGAGCAAAGGACGATCAATTGAAGACCGGACCGCTTTTCGATGGGCTTGGTGTTCGAGGAGTCACGTTCGTGGCCCGCTGGGCTTTCGATGAGCCGGTTGAGTTCAACGGGGTCAAAACACAAGAAGCCAAAGAAGGCTATCTCATTGGTCTAGACGTGAATCTTGGTCCTTCCTTGACTCGCGGCGGCAAGCCTCCTCTGTTGTACGCCGACCAAGTGCAATCAGTCTCCTACGGTTCTTCGTTATTCAAGTCAAAGATCGGATATGCCATTGTCCAGATCCCTGATCTAGATTTGACGAAAACCAAGTTTTGGGTTGGCCCTAGTATGCGGCTCCGTCCCCAGGAGATCAGGGAAAGTTATGACGGAGCCAGAGATCGGGGTCTTCTATTCGGGCCTCTTTCCGTCGAGAGTTTGCGCGTTGCAAGCAAAGTTCTCACCGACAAGCCGATCAGAAGTCATGAGGAAGTGCTGAAGGTTCTCAAGGAGTTCCTTGAGAAACAAAAACGAGGTGAACTTGAACTCACGGTAATTCCTTTCGAGGCGGAGATGTCCCACTAATCGTTAGAAATTGAAGGAGGGGTTCCTGCCTGGGAGAATCCCAGGTGAATGTTTCAAACTCTTGAAGAAAGGAACCCCCGATGAAGAAGAGTAAGTCCAAGTCCACCAAGAGGCAAGCGGAACTTCACCTCGTTGCCCCGGCGGACGCACACGCTGTGATCCGTGAAGCGTTACGCCAAGAACTGCACCGCACGACGTTGCGGATGGTGCAGCAGCTGTTCCAAGACGAGATCACGGCCCTGTGCGGCCCGCGCCATGCCCGGGACCGCGATGCCGAGGCCGTTCGGGGTGGCAGCGAGAAGGGTTCGATCCTGTGGGACGGTAAGCGGATGCCGGTTCGCCGGCCCCGGGCGAGGGATGAAGACGCCGAAGTGACGCTGGAGTCGTATGCGGCGCTGAACGACTACGATCTGTTCAGTGACGAGGTTCAGCAGCTTCTGATCCGCGGCATCTCCACACGCGACTTCTCAGAAGTGACCCGGAAGTTGGACGACGATCTGCCACTGAGCAAGTCGTCCGCGAGTCGAGCCTTCATCCGCGCCAGCCAGAAGGACCTCGACCTGATCAACAGCCGCGATCTGGCCGGGGACGAGTACTGCGTGATCATGATCGACGGCATCGAGAAGGCCGGGACGCACGTCATCACCGCTCTCGGATTCACGGCCAAGGGGCACAAGAGAATCCTGGGGCTGCGTGAGGGTGCCAGCGAGAACAGCGCGGTGGTCAAGGATCTGCTGCAATCAGTGCTCGATCGCAACCTGACGACGACGCAGCATGTGCTGTTCGTGCTCGATGGCGCCAAAGCATTGAGGAGCGCTGTTAAGGCACACTGGGGGGATCAGGCCATCGTACAACGATGTCAACTCCATAAGATCCGCAACGTTCTGAGCTATCTGCCAAAAGAGCTGCACAGCACCGTCGAGCGGCGTATGCGCAACGCCTACGAGATGAAGACCTACGACCAGGCGTTGAACGAACTCAAGAAGCTCATCAAGTGGTTGCGTGATCGCAGCGACAAGGCCGCTGGTAGCTTGGCCGAGGGCTTGGAGGAGACACTGACTGTGCATCGCCTCGACCTTCCAGCCTTGCTGCGGACGACCTTCCGCAGCACGAACCCGATCGAATCCATCTTCGACAAGGTCAAGACGCGCGGTCGGCGAGTGAAGAACTGGAAAGCGGACAATCAACTCGCCCGCTGGTCAGCGTCGGCATTACTGCTGCACGAGAAGAAGTTCAAGCGCATCAAGGGATACCGGCAACTACCCAAAATGATCGCCGCCCTTGAGAATCTAGCAGTTGACAAGGACAAGATGGTTGCGTAAATGAACGGAACCCCTCACAGTTTTAACGATTCTCGGGGCATCTCCGAGTTACACCGCAGATAACTCAACGCAACTTCCATGAACTGGCTCGGGCCGCAGCGCAGCAAGCGAAGATACTGCTCACTTGCAGGACACACTACTTTCGAAGCCGCACAGAGGAGAAGGAGACGATCCTCGGAGATGCGAACAAATACAGCTCGGAGTTCGCGAAAGAGCTCTACTGGGATCTCATATCTAGAAAAGGTTTCAAGATCGCCTACCTTAGGCCGTTTTCCGTCGCTCAGATCGAGGCATATGTCGAGCGAGTAAAAGGCGAAAACGCGAAGGCTGCGATTGCTAAGATCCGCGGGATATACAATTTGTTGGAATTGTGCCAGCAACCGTTGCTCTTAGAGATGATTGTGAAGTCCATCGACAAGATCGAGGTCGGCGACATTTCGGCCGCCACGCTTTATCGAGTTTTTACGGGTGTGTGGGTGCACCGCGACAAGTGGAGAGATGTTCTATCTCCAGAACAGAAGCTGGATTTTGTGACAGGCCTGGCACGCAGCTTGTCACAAGAACAAACACCGAGCATTCACCACAAGGCCCTTGCCGAATACGTTGAGCGCGACCTGGCCGTCCTCATCGAGGATCATCGGCACCTAGTCGAGATAGACAACGAAATCAGAACAGCCAGCTTCTTGACGAGAGATGAAGCAGGACGATACGGTTTCGCTCACAAGTCGTACCGAGAGTACTTCTATGCCTGCTACTTGTGTCGGGAGTTGGCGGCACGGAGAACTCAAGCTCTGGCTGACGGTATTTTGTCCCCTGAAGTACTTGGGTTTCTCGCGGATATGATCGGCGCGGAGGAAGTGGAAGCAGTGGAAGAAGTGGAGGGAATGCTTGAGGGAATTCTGGTCAACTCATATCAAACGCGCCTGTCGGAAAACGCACTACTTTGTCTATATCGTATAAGAAGGGGCGCGATAGAGGATGCTTCCGCGCGGAGTGAGTTCGTAGTGCACATGCCCGAGTACGCCCAGCTTAGCGGTGCGCAGTGCGACCAGTTTGATTTGGAAGGGGCGATCCTGCACGGCGTAGACTTCTCAGGCGCCTCGCTCCGTGAAGCGATTCTGGTGCGCTGCGAGTTCAACGGAGGGAACTTCTCGTCCGCGGAACTTGAGAGGGCCAACGTTTGCTCCACGGTCTTCAAATCCTGCCAAATGTCAAAGTGTT
>JACZTW010000146.1 GCA_022573485.1 Planctomycetota bacterium | reverse complement strand
GCCCAGACCACATCGATCGGCATCGCACAGAACGTGGACCGCCATACGCGGGCCCGTGCCATCGCAGAGTCCGGGCTGGCCATGGTCATAAGTGAAATTGACGGCAACCTCGACTGGCGTACGGACCACAGCAACGGCGTGTGGGCCAGCGACCAGTCGTTCGCCGGCGGAACGTTCACCGTCTCGGTGGAGGACGGCGTAGATGTCGATGGCGACGGCGTGGTGGACGGCGACGGAGACCTGAGCAACAGCACCGATGACCCGGTTACGGCCTCCGCGATCGCAACTTACCAGGGCGTCAGCCATACGATCACGGCCGCGATCTACCGAACCAATAGTGTGCTCATGGTCGTGCCTGATGCGGCCAGCCTCACGGCTCAGCAGGATGCGCGCCGTATTCTGCTGGAGAGCTGGAGGTACACGGTCAGCCTCATCAGCCATACCGCCACGCAGGTCCAGTTCGACACGGCACTTGCCGGCACTGATGCAGTGTATGTGGTCCGCGATGTCACAGACACTGCCTTGGGAACGAAACTCACCTTTGCCCCGGTCGGGCTGGTGACGGAAATGCAGAAATCCAACGAAGTGACCGACGAGCTGGGCCTGGGAAACCTTCCTGTCGGCACCTACACCAGCGCGGCCGTGAACGTCACGAACGACACCCACTACATCACCGATTCGTACCCCACGGGCAATCTGGCCATCTGCGGCTCTTCCCAGAATCTATGCAAAGTCACCAAGGTCGGGGTCGGTGCGGAGATCCTGGCGCTCAGGCCCGGCTCTCCCGATATCACGATGATCGCGTATGAGGCTGGCGCGGAATTGTACGACACGGGCCCCGTGTTGCCGGGAACTCCGGCACCGGCCAGACGGGTCATGCTGCCCTGGGGAGACAACAGCTTCGATTTCAATTCCCTGACCGCCGACGGCCAAACGATTCTGAAGCGGTCCTTGGCCTGGGTTGCCGATGGGGGCTCTGCGGGTTACTTCGGCAGCGATACCACACCCGACGGCAGTTACACTATCGTGGGCGGGGTCATCCAAACCCAAATCGCCCTCCGCGTCACCCTGGCCGAAGCCGGGACACTGACCAGCATCTCGGTTTACTTGAACGGCGTCCCGCCCAAAGAAGTGCGTTACGCCCTCTACACCGATTTGGCAGGTGAGCCGGACCAGCTCGTCGTGGAGTCCATCGCACGGGAAACTGACGTGAATGCTTTCAAATGGGTGACGATCAACATGCCCGCCACCGTACTGGCCGCTGGCGACTACTGGATCGCTTTCGCCCTTAATCATTCCAATATGGAGTTCAAGAAGAAGGACGGCGGTAGCATGATACGGTACAAGAACTATGATCCCATACCGTCCGGTTATCTGTCGGCCTGGGGTGCGTCCGATTTTTCGGCCAACTGGCAAATTGGCGCCTTCGGCGTCTTTGTGCCCGATTCGGTGCTGGAGGCCACCCAGGTAACCTACGCCGTTCGGTGGCAAGAGGAGCCGTAGCCACAAAATCACGAAGCGGAACCGCAACCCGCGAGACGAGTGTTGCACTTTGCTTCTTGTAACGGGCGAACTGCTGTTTCAGATTCGCCCGTGCTGTTTGCTCGGATTGGGCCAAGTGAGTCAGCGGGCCGGACTTTTGGCAACGATGGAGCACAGCCGATCTCACAGTATTTATTTCCCACAGGGACTTTGGAGAATACCACATGAAACGCGGAAGTAGACTCGAAGGTTTCACGCTGATTGAATTGCTGATCGTGGTGGTCATCCTGGGCATCATCGCCGCGATTGTGATTCCACAATTCGCGCTCGCCACCGGTGACGCCAGGCTAGCCACGTTGCAGACCAATCTGTGGACCATGCGAACCCAATTGCAGCTATACAAATTCCAGCACAACGACTTAGGGCCGACCGAAGCCGACATCGTAGCCCAGTTGACCGGAGAGACGGATGCTGCCGGAAGCATCCTCGGAACAGGTTTTGGCCCTTATTTGTTGTCGATTCCAAAGAACCCCTTTAACAGCCTCGATACCATCGAGGCGGCAACGGGCGGAACTATGGGTAACGATACCCATGCCTGGTTCTACGATGAAAACACTGACACCATCGGCTCACTTAGGGCCGACACGGCCGGCCATGGGGCTTTGTAGTTAAGGGCCACCAAGCATCGCCGGGTTATACTTGAAGCCGCCGGCGGGATCCATAGGATGTCCTTGAACTCGAATTTGGATCGACATCATTGGCCCGAAGAATCATCCGCCGGCGCACTGGCGGAAACGATATCCGTCCTTCGAATCAGTTTTTGGCCGGCCACGCCTGGCCGCCGTAGAACCGCACATGGGAGACAGCGCCATGAGAACAACGGACACACAGAAACGTTTGAACGTCTACTGTCAGGTCATCATCCTGCTTCTGGGCGCGATCGCCGTCCGGCTGTGGATGATGCCGGTGGAGATGTTGCCGCGAGCCGAGGCTCAGTTCATGGACGCCGGGGCTCAGCGCGTGAAGCTGCTCAAGGCGGTTGAGAAGACCAACGCTTTGTTGAGTGAAGTCAGCAGCACGCTCAAGGGTACCATCAAAGTTACGATAGAAGGTGGTGAGAACGAAGCCAAAGCGAGCCCGACAAAGCGAAAGAAGACTCGGCCATAACCGTGCAAATATCTTGGCGAGATGGCGCGCGGCGGTCACGCTGATCGAGATGCTGATCGTCATCACGATCCTAAGCGTGTTGCTCGTGTTGGCGATACGCAGTCGCTCGAGCACGGCGCAAACGCAACTACTGGCCGCTTTCCACATCATTCAGGCGGATCTCAAGACCCAGCAGTCGCTGGCCCGCTCCGCCGGATGAGATCTATGCGATGATCATGCATTTGCCCAATGCGCCGGTCGCGGCGACGGCCAGGCTCGACCCGTCCTGCGCGCTGGCCCAGGAACCTCCGACCGACACGCCCGGCGAGACCTTCGCCGAACTGACGCGACCGGACGGCCGACCGTGGACTCTTGACTTCGCCCCGCAGCGGCTGGACTTGGTGACGATCGAAACGGCCGGATCACCGGAGTTCTATTCCGTCGAACGGGCGCTCCGTTTCGATCACCTCGGCAGGCCCTCCCGCAACGCGCTGTTCTCGCTGGTAGCGAAAGATCAAAGGCTCGCCGTCACCATCACCACGGCCAGTGAAGTCCGCTGGAGCCTGGACGCCACGCCGTAGACGCCGGCTTCGCCTCCACGACCGCAGCTTCCCGCAACACGAATCGAGCGCTGCCGCATTGGTTAGCGGACCTGCGGACCACGGCGCGGGCCGGTCCCATAACCGACGCTCACAAACAAACCGTCTTTTAGTGGCGCGAGGCCGGTTGGCGCACACGATTCAAGTGTGCGCGGACTTCCGATAACAGGTTGCCGTCTTGCGTGTGCGCGGGCGTTGCAGTGCATTAAGGCGCTCTCCGGCATCACCGATAAGAAAGACAGCATCGTGTCTCGGCACCTCAGGCAATATGGTGCGCAACGACTTTGAGCGTGTGCCGCGCGCCCTGATGGGCGGCACTGCCGGAGTGTGCGGAGACAATCACGGACCCGGCGCGCCCCGAAGGCGCGCCTGCCGAAGACTGGATGCCGGAGACTGCGCGCATGTTCTCTCGTTCTTCAAACATCCTGTTGCCCATCGCGGTGGACGTCGGATTCAGCGCCGTCAGGATGATGCAACTGCAGGTCGTCAACCATCGCCTGCGCGTCCGGGCCGCCTGGACAATGGATTTCCCGCTGACCCTCCGCCGTGAAGAAGAGCGGCAGGAATTCGTCATAGACGCGATCCAGGATGTGCTGAAGGGCAAGCGGTTCAAAGGCCGCCTGGCGGTTACCGCGGTGCCCAACCACCTGGTCCAGTTCAAGAGCTTCCGCATCCCCAAGATGCCGCCTGAGGAAATCGCCAGCGCAGTCCTGTTCGAGGCGGAAGAGCGCTTCGCGTTCAAGAGCGAGGATGCGGAATACCGCTATCTGGACAGCGGCCACATCCGGCAGGGGCAGGAAATCCGGCACGAAATCATCGCTATGGGTTGTACGGGCGAGGCCCTGCGAAATCACCTGGAGCTTTTCAAGAAGACGGGCCTGGTCTGCACGGCGACGGATGTCGCTCCGTGCGCAGTCGTGCGGTGCCTCGAGGACGATGCACCGCCAAGCGAAGATCAGGGTCCAGCCCGCATGTACGCCGACATCGGAACCCACGCCACGCGGATCATCACCACCCTCGAAGGCCGAATCATCTTCATCAAATCCATCGCCGTCGGCGGCCTGGCCTTGAATGAATTGACCGCCAAGGGGCTGAATCTGCCGCTGGACGAGGCGACGCAACTGCGCCGCGAGATCCTCATGAGCACGCCGGAACCGGAAGATGACAATGCGACCAGCATGGAGCAGGAGGTTTTGGAAGCGGCGAACGCGGCGATCCGGCCTGGCGTGGAGCAATTGGGTAAAGAGATCAGCTTGTGTCTGAGGTACCACGCGGTCACGTTCAGAGGGGTCCGGCCGAGTCACTTGATCTGCGTGGGCGGGCAGAGCTATGACCGCCAACTGTTACAGACCATCACCGAGATCACGGGCGTGCAGGCCATCCAAGGCGCGCCTCTGGAGCGGATCGAGAATCGCAAAGTATTCACGGAAACGCAGTGGCGAAGCGGCCTGTTGGAATGGGCCACGGCGGTGGGACTGTCGCTTCGCGGCCGCCTCGAACTCGAAGCCTGCAAGGAAGCATCGTGAGTCAGATCGATTTTACACCACAGTGGTACCGTAACGAGCTGCACTCGGTCCGCAATCGCCGCAGGCGGATGGCGTTCGTCGGCGTGATCATCGTGCTGATGGTGTCCTGGTTCGTCATCAATGAAGGGCGGATCCGCAGCGTGCAGGCCATGCTTCACGAAACCCAGGCCAACAGTGAACAGTCGCAACTGCTCAGCGCCCGATTGCAGAGCATCCGCGACGAGAAGCAGAAGCTGCAAGGTCAATTGGCCCATTTCAAGGCGTTGCAGAACCACGTACCGCCGAGCGTCGTTCTGGCCGAGATTTCTCATCGAATTCCGGACCAGGCGAGTTTGGTGGATTTCCGGCTGGCGCCTGTGTCCGTGAACCGCGCGTCCACGCGCAAGCGTACGTCGCGATCGGCGAGCGTGCCCCGAGCCCACAACTCGGCACAGGCATACTGCCGCATGAAGGCGACGATCACGGCCCATGCCACCGGCAGCGAGACAATGTTTCGCTTCGTTCGGAACCTCAAGGAGTCGGCTTTGTTCGGCGTGTTGGATCAGGGCGGCATGAGCGGCCGTGAACTCTCCGGCGTCACGCTCAAGCAAAAGACCATCTATCTCTACGTATTGGACGCGGAGTGTATCGCACCATGAACCTTAATATCCGTGAACAACTGCTGACCCTGGGCGTAACGCTGGCCCTGCTGGCTGTGTTCGTCTTCGGTCTGGCGATTCCGCGATCCAGCACGCTGGGCGATGTCCGGCAGCAGAACACCACGCTGCAGCGACACAACGAAGATCTCGTGCGTGAGACCACGTTCATCGCCGCGGAGCATCAAGAAGTCGAGCGACTCAAAAAAGAACTGCGCCTCGCGCAGTCGCGAGTGCCTCTTGAAGATCGTTTCGCGGAGTATGAGAACGATCTGCTTCGGCTGGGCGAGGAACATGGCCTGTGGGATCCGGCCACCGAGCCTGAGATTATCGATACGAAACCGGGCGGCGAAGAGCGTGAGAGTGACATCGAGACGCGTACCGTGAAGCTCTCCTTCGAGAGTGGATTTGATGAGTTCTACGGCTTCCTGCGGGCGGTCGAGAGACAAACGCGCCTGACCCGCGTCGAGCGCGTCGAGATTCGCCCCGCGGACCAATACGGCGTGTTGTTCGAGATCGAATTGGAACTGAGTATTTTTTACGGGCAATTGTAGGCACAGACAATGTCGGATCCGGCACGGACCATCCTGGGCAACCTCAAACAGCAGTTTGCTATGTACAAGAAGCAGACTGCTATTCTGGCGTCGCTGTCGATCGTTTTGATCGTGGTCATCTTGGTCCACTTCCTACAGGGCAGCCCGCGCTCGTCCGCCGCGGCTGAGCCGGAAGCACCCGCAGCCGGATCAATCACGATCGTACACGCTTCCGAAGCGGGCGATGCCGAATCGCGCACGGAAGCGCCGATCCTCGCCGCGTGGTCGGACATCCACACCACGCTGAAGCGTTCGGACTTGTTCAAGGGGCCCTGGCAGATCGAACAGATTCAAGGCGCCGGCGACAGTGACGGCGACGGCGTGCCGGATGAACTCGATAATTGCCCGCAGGTCGCCAACGCCGACCAAGCGGACAGCGACGGCGACATGATCGGAGATGCGTGCGATCAAAGCGACACCGCAGCACGGCGGACGATCGACAATGTCCGGCTGTCTCTCAAAGGCACGACGATGCCGCGGCTCGGCCGCGGCAAGGCCAGCGCCTACATCAACCGGAATTACTACCGGGTGGGAGACACCTTCCGGGTAGATGGAATTCGGATAAAGCTGATCAGCGTCACGGGTCACTCGGCCGTGGTTCAGGATGAACACGGTAACACGAGAGTCCTGAGGCGACATAGGAATTGAACTGGATCGATAACTAAGGGCACGGCGCGGCTTCGGCTGCCCGGCGAACTATGAAGCGTTGAGAAGGAGTTCACCTCATGGTGATTCGGCGAACACTTCGGACAGCGGTACATTTGACTTGGCTGACTTTGTGCATGGGCATCGTCACGATGCCCGTGGTTCAGGCTCAGGACGGCGGAGACCCTCAGCGGCCCAGGCTGACCAATGCGCCGGATCCCGAACCAGCCGCGGCATCCGAGCCCGCGTTTCTGGAGGAGGACCTGGATGTGTCGGTCACGTCGGAAGGCATTGTCGAGATGCACATCCAGGACGGCGACCTCTATGTGGTGTTGCAGCAACTCCTGCTCAACAGCCGGCGGAACATCGTCTTCGGCAAAGACGTGGGCGGCCCCGTGACGGTCAGTCTGTACGACGTCACGATTGAGCAGGCCATGGACGCCATACTCTGGCCGAACGGCTTCGGCTATCGTGAAGAGGGCAATTTCATCTACATCCACACGCTTGAAGAGCTGGACAGGATCCTCAACGAAGAGCGCGTGCTGGTAACGCAGACGTTCCGACTGAACTACATTTCTCCCGCGGACGCAGCCACGTTCATCAAGCCGATCCTCACGCCCGACGTCGGCTCGATCACTTTCGTGCCGCTGGCCGCGGGCGGGGCGAGCGGTGGGAGCGGCTCTCAACAAGCAACGTCCGCCGGCGTCCAAAGTCTGGTCATCGAGGATGTCATCATGGTCCACGACTACGAGCAAAAGCTCTGGGAGATTGAGCAGATGCTGGCGGACCTCGATCATCAACCTAAGCAAGTGCTGGTCGAAGCGACCATTCTGCGGGTCACGCTGAACGAAAAGAACGATTTGGGGATCGACTTCAATGTTCTCGGAGGCGTGGATTTCGAGATCCTGGCCGCTGCCGAGGGCCGGACGGGATTGATCCTTAATGGGCCGAACACCGGGACGACGGGCGGCGCCAACAACCAAGGGGGCACCGGCAATAGCCTGGGCGGCACCGGCAACACCGGCTCCCCGACGACCGGCGGCGTGGGAGGCCTGAATCAGAATCTCGGGTCGCTGAACAACAGGGTTCCCATCTCGAAGCTGGACGATCTAACCATCGGTATCGGCACGAACTTTGCCAGCAGCGTGCCCACGGGCGGATTGACGTTCGGAATCGTGACGGATCACGTCAGCCTGTTCATTCGCGCTCTGGAATCGGTGGCCGACGTGGCCGTTTTGTCGAACCCAAAGGTTTCGGTGCTCAACAAGCAGGAAGTGAACTTCCTGGTGGGCAGCCGCGACGGCTTTCTGACCGCGCAGGTCCAAACCCAAACGTCCACCACACAAAGCGTCGCGTTTCTCGAGACCGGTACGCAGCTCCGCTTTCGGCCTTTCATCACCAACGACGGCTATGTGCGGATGCAAGTGACGCCCAGCGACAGCACCGGCGGTGTCGATGCCCGAGGACTGCCGTTCGAGCGGACGACCGAAGTGACGACAGACATCTTGGTTAAGGACGGGCACACCATCCTGATCGGCGGCCTGTTCCGCGAGGTCAGCAGCACGGGCCGGTCGCAGATTCCGGGCCTGGGCAACCTGCCGTTCGTGGGGTCGGCGTTTCGTTCGACGAGCGATTCGACGGTTCGCGAGGAAGTCATCATTCTCCTGACAGTTCATATCCTCGATGATCAGGAGGCCTACGCGGCCTACAGCGAGAAACTGTTGAACGACATGGAGCGCCTGCGCGTGGGCATCCGCGAGAGCATGCAGTTCCACGGCCGCGAGCGCTTGGCGCAGGCCAACTACCATTCCGCACTCGACTATGCGAGTCGCGGTGACTGGGATATGGCGGAGTGGCATACCAAGCTGGCCATTCACAATCGTCCGGCCTTCGTCGATGCCATCAAGCTGCGCGAGAACATTCTCCAGAAACGATCCTGGGATAGCACGGGCACCGCCTCGCGAAACTTCGTGAGAAAGTTGATCCTGCATAAGGCCGGCCTGCCTCCCGAAGTGTACGGCATCCCCAAAGTGCCCACCCGCGACCGCATGCTGCAAGAGATCGATCTCGATCCTGAGTACGAGCGCAGCTCAAAACGCGCGGAAGAGGAAATGCTGAAACCGAAGGTGATTCCCGTGGCCGCGCCGGCAGAGGACGACTACGAGTTCGAGGAGTTTGACGGTATCGATGAGTACGACGCCGAGCAGGCTGAGTGCATCGACGATCTCGAAGACGACAGGGCCGATTCCGATCCTGCGGACAAGCGGGACTCAAAGCCCGCGGAAAAGGAAAAGCCAAAACTAAGGGCGATTCCCGTAGCCGCACCGGTAGAGGAGGACGAGGACGAAGAGTTTGATTGGATCGATGAGTACGACGCCGAGCCAGCGGAGTACATCGACGACCTCGAAGACGACACGGCCGATTCCGAGTGGAACGATGAAGCGACGGATGAAGATTGCGAGGAAGACGAACTCGAGCCCGAAGATCAAGTTTGCGAAGGAGATGAGTGATGCGCAAGACGACGATTCTCACCATCGGGATCTGTGTACT
>JACZTW010000341.1 GCA_022573485.1 Planctomycetota bacterium | reverse complement strand
CGGCAGAATCGATCAGCGCTAATTCCAACAGGCTGTTTTGATTGCCGGTCGTTTCAAGCGTGATGTCCCTGGACTTTTCGTCTACTTGCGCAATTTTGACGTTCAACCCGGCGGTCTTCAGCAGTTTGTTCTCGATCGTCTTGCCCTGCATGGACAGAATGCCGGCGACGATCACTTCTTTGCGCTCCTTGATGACGTACAGTTTCAGCTTGCCGGTGAGCGTCTTCAGTACTTTCGATGTACGGGCTGGAACGTCGAAATGCAGCGTGACGCGGAGCTTGTCTTTGGGTTTCGCTTCCTCCCAGAAGAACATCGAGTTGCGGTCCACGTTTACAAGCCGATCATGCGGGTTCTTGTTCAACCCGAAGCCCTCGCGCGGCTTGAGTGCCTTGCCTTGGTCATCCTCGGCCTTCGTGATTTGAACAAAACCATACTTCTCTGCCTTAGCGGCCGCAGTTCCCGTAATCTCGATGGTTAGCGCCAGAATCTCCTGGGCATTCGGATTCCTCGAGCCGAGTTGGGACTGGGTCGGGCTCTTGCGAAGATCCTTGTGTCGCACTTCATGAACTGCGATCACCCGCACCACAGGCTTCGCTTCGGATGGCGGATCGCCCATGCCAAGCGCGCTCAGTGCCACAATCGATGCTGCTGCTCTCCATATCATGAAACCTCTCCTTTAACCATTTGCGTCCAAAGGCTTAACGGCTTTGCCACCACAAGGCGGTCACAATTTGCGACCACCTCTGAGCG
Source organism: Planctomycetota bacterium (assembly GCA_022573485.1). Classification (GTDB taxonomy): domain Bacteria; phylum Planctomycetota; class Phycisphaerae; order UBA1845; family CAIVHJ01; genus JACZTW01. The sequence continues at coordinate 1,575 of JACZTW010000341.1, read as the reverse complement.
TTCACGGGGGATCAACAATCATCTGCCGAAGCTCCATTCCGAATGTCATCCTGTCATCGCGCGCAGCACTTCGCAACCGCGCCGGATTGTATGATCGGCGGTGGCGTAGCTGATGCGGAAATGGGTGTCTTGCCTGCTGAAGACTGCGCCGGGCACACACAGCAGGTTCTGATCCAAAGCCGCCTCGACAAACTGTGTGCTGTTTTCGAAGCGTGCCGGCACTTTGAGGAAAAAGTAGAACCCGCCATGAGGCTTGGCATACTCGAAGTGACTGCCCAGCTCCTCGATGACCAAGTCACGTTTTCGACTGTAGTTACCGACTTGTTCGGACATGTCGGTGTCCAGGGCTGCGAGGGCGCCATGTTGGGCCATGCTGGGCGCGCACACGAACGTGTACTGCTGCATGTTGCCCATTTGCTGGATGATGACTTTCGGCCCGGACGCATAGCCCATCCGCCACCCGGTCATGCTGTAGCTCTTGCTGAACCCGCGGAGCAGGATCGTGCGCTGGGGCACAAACTCCGCCGGGCTGGGCGTCGGCCCGTCATAACTCAGATCGAAGTAAATCTCGTCGCTGATGATCAGCAGGTCGTGCTTCTCCGCCAGCGCGCAGACCTGCTGGATTCGCTCGGCGTCGTAGACCACGCCGGTGGGATTATTGGGCGAGTTGAGAAGCAGAATCTTCGTTTTCGGCGTGATGGCCTCGGCGATTCTGTCCGGCGATAGTTGGAAGTCCGGATAGGTTGAGACCGCCACCGGCTTCCCGCCGGCCCACTGCACCAGGTTGGGGTAGCTCACGAAGTACGGATCGGGATAGATCACTTCATCGCCGGCGTTCACAGTGGCCATCAACGCCAGCAGCAGCCCACCTGACAGCCCCGAGGTCACCAGTATCTCCGGCGGCCCGCTGTAGTAATGGGCAACGCGGGCGGCGATTTTCTCGCGCAGCGCCGGCAGCCCCTGTGTGACGGTGTAACCGTTGTGGCCCGCGCGAATGGCCTCAATGGCCGCCTGTTTCGCCGGCTCGGGCACCTCGAAATCCGGCTGGCCGATGGAGAAGTTGATTGGGTCCTTCAGCGACGCTGCCAGATTGAAAATCCGCCGAATGCCGGATTCCTTGACCAGCCGGGCGCGCTCCGAAATGAAATCCTCAATCGCCATACGTGCCCCGCAGCATACTCAGGGGGGCGTACGAACGCAACACGCCGTCTCCCGGTCGCCGCACGTGGTACGCCGGCCTCGCTTTTCGGCTCGGCATCTCGTACACTAGCAAGCACCGTTTTCCATCACCTGCGGAGGAGGTTGGCCATGTCAACGACATTTCTCGGATTGAGTACCTCGTATTTGTTTGCCGTTATCTGCGCGCTTACGCCTGCGCCTGGAGAACCGAGTAGCGGAGCTTGCTGCATCGGCGATGGCTGCCACATGCTGACCGAAGAGCACTGCGCCGCTGAAGGCGGCGACTACCAGGGCGACGGAACCGAGTGTACGGATGACATCTGCGCCGGTCCACCCACGGGCGCCTGCTGTATCGGCGACGGCTGCCACTTGCTCACCGAAGAGCACTGCGCCGCT
>JACZTW010000145.1 GCA_022573485.1 Planctomycetota bacterium | reverse complement strand
CCTCCCGGACCCTCGCCACAGCCCGACGCCTCCGGCGTTCCAATTCCTCTACGCTTCCATGCGGTCTCATACAACGAGAAATCGGTCACAAGCCGTCAACTTCTTTAACTATACCGGTATCAATAGTCGTGCTCCGCCTTTCAAGAGCGAGGGCTGAGGTTCAACCCCCATCCGCTGAGGTCGGGGGAGCGGTTTCAGCCTGCGGCTTCTTGGGCGGACCCGTCGGGATTGGCGGCAGCAGTGAAGAAACCGCGGCGGCCAGCTCTTCCGACACGAGCCTGCCCGGCACCATCGGTTGCCCGACGGTGTCACCGAGCGGCGCCTTTACCTCGGCATCGCTGGCGGCGCCGGCCGGCACCAGCAGTTCAACGTCGGTGGGCTCCTCGATCTTCTCGGGAATCGGTTCGCCGACCATCTTCAGCCTCAGATCGAGGTGCGGCTTGAACGCCGTGCCGGCGGGGATCAAGTGACCGAGAATGACATTCTCCTTCAGGCCGCGAAGACGGTCCACCGCGCCGGAGATCGCAGCCTCGGTGAGCACTTTGGTGGTCTCCTGGAACGACGCGGCGCTGATGAACGACTCGCTCTGCAGGCTGGCCTTGGTGATGCCCAGCAGCAGCGTGCGCGCCGAGGCGGCCTTGGGCCTGCGCCCCTTGGCGGGCGCGCCGCCTTCTTCCTCAGCGGCATCATTGATCTCGCTCAATTCCGCCTTGGCCAGAATCTGGCCCTTCTCCAGATCGGTGTCGCCGGGGTCGGAAATCTTCACGCTCTTGGCCAGGCGCTGGTTCTCCGCCCGGAACTTGAACTTGTCCACTACCTCGCCCGGCAGGAAGGCACTGTCGCCCGCATTCTCGACCTGGACTTTACGCAACATCTGCGTGACGATGATCTCAACGTGTTTGTCATTGATGCCCACGTTTTGCGAGCGGTACACCGCCTGTACTTCCGCGAGCAGGTAGTTGAAGAGTGCGTCTTCACCTTTGATGCGCAGGATGTCGTGCGGGATCATCGGTCCTTCGATTAGCGGGTCCCCCGCGGAGACGTAGTCTCCGGCATGGACCAGCAACTGCTTGTCCTGCGGAACGTGGTGTTCTTTCTCGATGCCCGATTCGCTGCGGATGACGATGGTCATCTTGCCACGGCGTTTGTCGGCGCGGATTTCGACCGCTCCGGAAATCTCCGCCATGACGGCCGGTTCCTTGGGCTTGCGGGCTTCAAAGATCTCGGTCACCCGCGGCAATCCGCCCGTGATGTCCTGCGTGCCGGAGATGGCCCGTGGCTGACGTGCCAGAAGAGCGCCCGGCACGATCTTTTCGCCTTCTGCAATCTCGATGCGGGCTTTCGCGGGCAGATAGTGGTAGTCCAGCACGGCGCCGTTCTTGTCCTCAATGATCAGTTGCGGATGCTTGTCACCCTTGTGCTCGATCACGACGAATTTTGCGGCTGCCCGCTCCTGCTCCAGACGTACCGTTTCGCCTTCGGCAATGTCCTGGTAGCGGAGGAAGCCGCCGACTTCCGCGAGAATCGGCGTGAGATGGGGATCCCATTGCACAAGCGGCTTACCCTTGGAAGCTTTTTTGCCCTCGGCCGTGAACACTTCGGAACCGTAGGGCACCTTGAATCGTTCGAGTTCCCTGCCCTTGCGATCGTTGACGGCAATCTCGCCGTTGCGTTTCAGGACGATCAGCTTCATTTTCCCAGTGTCAGAGTCGGGGACTTCGGCGACGTTCAGATTATGGTAGGCCACCACGCCCTCCTGGGTGGCCAGAATCTTGTTTTCCAGTATGCTGTGTGATGCGACACCTCCAGTGTGGAAGGTGCGCATGGTCAGTTGCGTCCCGGGTTCACCGATCGACTGCGCCGCCAGAATGCCGACGGCCATTCCCTCTTCCACGGAGACGCCCGTGGACAGGTCCAACCCATAGCATCGTGCGCAGACGCCCAAAATGCTCTCGCACGTCAACGGGCTGCGAATGCGAATCGTATCCAAGCCCAGTTCTTCGATCTTGGCGGCGATCTGCTTCGAGACGATCTGATTCTCGGCGACGATGAGTTCGTCAGTGATCGGGTTTCGGATGGGATCGCGCGCGGTTCGGCCAACGATGTGGTCGCGCAGCGGAATCTCGATTTCCTCACCTCGGTAAATGGCGCCCTTGGTGATGCCCTGGATGGTCCCGCACTCGATCTCGTTGATGATGACGTTCTGGGCGACGTCGGCGAGTTTTCGAGTCAAATAACCTGAGTCGGCCGTTTTGAGTGCCGTGTCCGCCAGACCCTTCCGGGCCCCGTGCGTGGAGCTGAAATACTCCAGAACGGACAGTCCTTCTCGGAAGTTGGACTTGATGGGCGTCTCGATAATCTCGCCGGAGGGTTTGGCCATCAAAGCCCGCATGCCCGCCAGTTGGCGAATCTGATCCACCGAGCCCCGGGCGCCGGAGTCGATCATCAAGTAGATCGGATTGATGTAGTGCGTCCGATCCGGAGCATCGGCATCGACGTAGTTGCCGTCGGCATCGCGAAAATCGGCGCCGAGTTCCTTGAGCATTTCTTCGGTGACCAGCTCACGGGCGTGAATCCACACGTCGATCAACTGGTTGTAGCGTTCCAGCGAGGTCAGGGCGCCCTGGTGGAAGCTTTTCTCGATGCGGTCCACCTTCTTCTGGGCAGCGTCGATGATCTGGTGCTTGGCCGCCGGCACCCGGAGATCCGTGACGCCGAAGGACAGTCCGCCCAGCGTACTGTGCTTGAATCCGACGTCTTTGATGCGGTCGAGCAGATCGATGGTTTCCGCGCGCCCCAGCAGCTCGTGACAATCAGCGATCACCCGAGAGGATCCCTTGGAGGAGAGTGGATAATTATAAAACGGCATCTGCGGAGGCAGAATCTCGTTGAACAGCAAACGTCCCACGGTCGTCATGACCAAGTGGTTATCCGGAACCGGCTCGGGTGCGTCCTTGTGAGATTGAATGATACTCTCTCGCCGGAGCCGAACTTTGATCTTTTCGTGCATGGTGACACGACCGAGGTCATATGCGAGCAGCGCTTCCTGCGTGTCGTGAAACCGCCGGATCTTCTTATCTTCGACCGCAATTTCGAGCTGCTCGAATGTCAGGTAGTAGATGCCGAGCACGATGTCCTGGGAAGGCGACATGATCGGCGCCCCGCTGGAAGGCCCGAATATGTTGTTGGTCGAAAGCATCAAGACATGCGCTTCCACTTGAGCTTCGATGCACAACGGCAGATGCACCGCCATTTGGTCGCCATCGAAGTCTGCGTTGAAGCCTCTGCACACCAGCGGGTGGATTTTGATGGCATTGCCTTCGACCAGTACGGGCTCGAACGCCTGGATGCCCATGCGGTGCAGCGTCGGGGCGCGGTTGAGCAGGACGGGGTGCTGGTAGATCACTTCTTCCAGGATGTCCCAGATTTCCTGGTCGCGGCGCTCGAGCATCTTCTTGGCGGACTTGATCGTATCCGCCAGGCCGCGCTCCTTGAGCTTGCGAATGATGAACGGTTGGAACAGCTCCAGCGCGATCTTTTTGGGCAGGCCGCACTGGTGCAGCAGCAGATCCGGCCCAACGACGATGACGGAGCGTGCCGAATAATCGACGCGTTTGCCGAGCAGGTTTTCGCGGAAACGCCCTTGCTTGCCCTTGATCATGTCCGCCAGCGACTTCAGTGGGCGATTGGACGAGCCCAGCACGGGGCGACGGCAACGGCCGTTGTCGAACAGCGCGTCGACGGCCTGCTGCAACATGCGCTTCTCATTGCGAATGATGACTTCCGGAGCGTTGAGATCGACCAGCTTTTTCAGGCGGTTGTTCCGGTTGATGATCCTGCGGTACAGATCATTCAAGTCGCTCGTGGCAAAGTTGCCGCTTTCGAGGAGCACGAGGGGGCGCAGATCAGGCGGGATCACCGGGATGACCTCCATGATCATCCATTCGGGTTGGTTCTCCGATTTGCGCAAGGCCTCGACGATCTTCAGACGCTTGGTCAGATCCTTGGTTTTCTGTTTGCTGCTGGTCTTGGCTAATCCGTCGCGCAGCTCTTCCGAGATGGCTTCCAAATCAAGCGAGGTGAGCAGTTCGCGCACGGCTTCGGCGCCCATCGCAGCCTTGAAGCTGTTGTCGCCGTATTTCTCGCACGCGGCGCGATATTCTTCTTCGCTCAGCGATTGCTTGAGCTTGAGCGGCGTGTCCATTGGATCGATGACCACGTAATCCTGAAAATAGATGATCTTTTCCAAGGACGACGTCTTCATATCCAGCAGCGCCCCCAGGCGAGAAGGCATGGCTTTGAAGAACCAGATATGCACCACCGGGGCAGCCAGGTTGATGTGCCCCATGCGTTTCCGGCGGACGCGGGAATGCGTGACCTTCACTTGGCAGCGGTCGCAAATGATGCCCTTGTGCTTGGTGCCTTTGTACTTGCCACAAGCACATTCCCAATCGCGCTCGGGACCGAAAATGCGTTCGCAAAACAGCCCATCTTTCTCTGGCCTGTACGTGCGGTAGTTGATCGTTTCCGGCTTCTTGACTTCCCCGAAGGACCAACTCCGGATGTCGTTGGGCGAAGCCAGCATGATCCGGACGCTGCCGTAATCGTTAATGCGGTCGTAAATGTTTTCAGCCATTCCTGAAAGATCCTTTCGTGATTCGGCTCGTCGTCCGTATCAGGGTCATCTCTATCCACAACCGCCGCTAAGTGGCCCGAGCTGTGATGGAGGCCACGCGACTGGGATTCAGTTGCATCGACACTAGGCCGGGCACCCGTCGGAAGCCCAGTTCTTCGCAGAAATCGACCTCGGTGCCATAGGCTGTGACATCGATTCGCTCCACGCCGTACTCCGCCAACGATTGCAAGATCCGGCGGGCGATTTCCCGCGCGATTCCTCGATCGTCATGCTCGATCCTGCCGTCCTGTCGCGTGATGGCTGCTGGACCCTGGGCCACGGGATCCAGCTTGCATTCTACCAAGTAGCCGATGACGCCATCGGTCAGGCCTCGCCCCACGCCGATGAGTCGCCCGTCATCGCGCGCCGTGACGAAGCAGTGGCTTTTTTGCAGCATCCGCGCTATTTTCTGGCCGTCCGCTCGTGTCGAGTGATGCTGCTCACTGTAAAAATCCAGCAACTCCTGAGCGTCAATGTGGTCAACAACTTCGTAGGTGATCTCACTCACGACCGGTTCCTCTCACGCAGCCTGCTCAAGTGCTTCTAAAACGCCGCGACGCGCTTCTTCTCCATCGAGATGTTCATCCCCAGTCCCTTGATTTCATTGCACAGCACGTCAAACGAAACCGGCGTGCCGGCTTCGAGCATGTTCTGACCCTTGACCATCGACTCGTAGATCTTGGTTCGACCTTCGACGTCGTCGCTCTTGACAGTCAGCAGTTCCTGCAAGACGTACGATGCCCCGTACGCCTCCAAACCCCACACTTCCATCTCGCCGAACCTCTGGCCACCGGTGCGGGCCTTGCCGCCCAGAGGCTGTTGAGTGATCAGGCTGTATGGGCCCGTGGAGCGGGCGTGGATCTTGTCGTCCACGAGGTGGTGCAGCTTCATCATGTAGATGAACCCCACGGTCACGTTTTGATCGAACCGTTCGCCGGTGCGGCCGTCATACAACACAACCTTGCCATTCCGCGGCATCTCCGCGAGAATCTCACGCGTGGCCCCCGCCTGCTGAACGACTTCCTTTTGTTCGCGGCGCTCGCGAACACAGGCGTTCGCTTCATCCATCAACACCAGAATCTCCTCTTCTGAAGCTCCGTCGAACACCGGCGTCACGGCCTGGAATCCGAGGATTGCGGCCGCCCAGCCGATGTGCGTCTCAAGGATTTGGCCGACGTTCATTCGGGACGGCACGCCCAGCGGATTCAGGGCGATGTCGATCGATGTGCCGTCTTCCAGGAACGGCATGTCTTCTTCGGGAAGAATTTTCGCGATGACGCCCTTGTTGCCGTGCCGGCCGGCCATCTTGTCGCCCACGGACAGCTTCCGCTTGTTGGCCACATAGACCTTCACCATTTCCAGGACGCCGGAGGGGAGCTCGTCGCCCCGTTTCATCTGGGCGACTTTGCGGGAGGTTTCCTCGATGATCTCGTTCATCATCGGCCAGTATTTGTCGGCGATCTCCAGAATGATCTTCTTGTCTTCGGCCTGCTTGACCCAGCGCACATCGCGGCTTTTGATGAGCTCAGCCAGAGACTCGATCTGTTCCAGGAGCACATCGTCGAGATCACTCTTGCCGACTTTCTGCCGTGTGTTGGGGTCAATCAACGGTTCATCGATCTTCTTCTCGATGGCGTCACAAAGGCTTCGGAAAACTTCAGTCAGTTTTGAGTTGTTCCGATCCTGATATTGCTTGATTTGGCAATTGAGCGCCTTTTTCTGCTCGTCATTCATGTGCATGCGGCGCGAGAAGCGCTTGGTCCCGATCACGATCCCTTCCTCGCCGGAGGGCACCTCGAGCGAGTCGTTCTTCACGTCCTCGCCGGCGCGCCCGAAGATGGCGTGCAGGAGCTTTTCCTCGGGGGTCAATTCGCTCTTGGATTTGGGGCTGACTTTGCCGACCAGGATGTCCCCCGTTCCGACCCGCGTGCCGACCCGCACCACGCCGTGCTCATCCAGATTTCCCAGGGCCTTCTCGGAGACGTTGGGGATGTCGCGCGTGAACTCCTCACGCCCGAGTTTGGTCTCGCGGATCTCGACTTCGAACTCGTCGATGTGAATGCTGGTGTAGGCGTCTTGCTTGACCAGACGCTGGCTGATCAGGATCGCGTCCTCGAAGTTGTACCCGTCGTAGGTCATGAAGGCGACCAAGATGTTCTTGCCCAGCGAGAGCTCGCCCAGGGTTGTGGCAGGACCGTCCGCGATGATCTCGTCCTTCTTGACTTTCTGTCCCGGCTTGACGATCGGTCGCTGGTTCAAACAGGTGCGTTCGTTCAGCCCCTGAAACTTTCGCAGGGCGTATTCTTCGGTGTCATTTAGGATAATGCGCAGGGCATCGACATACGTTACCGTGCCGTCCTGCTCTGCCCGGACCACCATGCCGCTGTATTTCGCCACGACTTTTTCCATGCCCGTGGCGCAGATGGGCGGCGTAGTCTTCAGCAGCGGCACCGCCTGCCGCTGCATGTTTGAGCCCATGAGCGCCCGGTTGGCGTCGTCGTGTTCCAGGAACGGAATCAATGACGCGGACACGCCGACGATTTGCTTGGGCGAGATGTCGATGTGGGTGACGTCATTCTTATCGACCTGCGTCAGTTCGCCATGGCGACGAGCGATCACTTGATCTTTGGCGATGTGTCCGTTGTCCCGGGCGAGGACTTCAGGCGGCGCCAGGGTCATGCGCATCTCTTCGTCGGCGCGCAGGTAGACAGGCTTGTCGGTCACCTTGCCCTTCTTGACCGGCCTGTACGGCGTGATCAGAAAGCCGTAGTCATCGATCTTGGCATAGATGCCCAACGAGGCGATCAGACCGATGTTCGTACCCTCCGGCGATTCGATGGGGCAGATTCGGCCGTAGTGCGAAATATGCACGTCACGGACCTCGAAACCGGCGCGCTTGCGATTCAGGCCGCCGGGGCCGAGGGCGGACAGGCGGCGCTCGTGGGTCAACTGGCTCAGTGGGTTAGTCTGATCGACCACCTGCGAAAGCTCGCCACGCCCGAAGAAGAAATCGATACTCGAACTGACGGATTTACTGTTGACCAACTCGGCGATGCGACCCAGCGCATCCGGGTCTTTGAGGCTCATACGCTCCTGTACGGTTCGCCGGAGTTTCAAGAAGCCCTTGCGGAGTTCATCGCTCGCCAGTTCGTCGATCGTGCGCAGCCGGCGGTTGCCCAAGTGGTCGATGTCGTCCACCTCGAACTTCGTGTCGCCGGTCCGCAAGAGCAGCAGATACTTCAGCGAATTTATGAAGTCTTCGACCCGCAAGGTCATGATTTCCTCGGGCACTTGTTGCTCGAACTTGCGGTTCAATCGGAAGCGTCCCACCTTGCCCAGGCGGTAGCGATTCTCGTCGTAGAACTTCTCGGTGAAGAGTTTTCTGGCCTTGTCGAGATGAGGCGGATTGCCTGGGCGGAGCCGGCTGTAGATCTTCAGCAACGCGTCTTCATGGTTCCGCGCGCTGTCCGCCGCGATCGTGTTGAGAATGATCGGATCGCTGACTTTGTCGATGATATCGAGTTGCTTGATGCCCAATTCCTTGATGCGATCGACCGCGTCGCCCACCTGGCAACCGGCGCGGACCATCTCCTCGCCGCTTTCCTCATCGATGACCGTGCAAACCACGTACATCTCCGGCTTCAGGCTGCCGGTCTTGACGGTCTTCGTCTTGTGAAACTCGCGGATGATCGCCTCATCCGTGCCGAACCGCTCGTCCATGGCCCGCAGGAACACCGTCGCCGCGATCTTGCTGGACTGGTCGATCCGCACCGTGAGGATGTCTTTCTTGGTGACGTTGACTTCGATCCAACTGCCGCGTTCGGGGATGATGCGGCAGGCGTGAAGGGCCCGGTCGCCTTCGGCTTGTTCCTTGATGAAATCCACCCCCGGCGAGCGGTGCAATTGCGACACGATGACGCGCTCGGCCCCGTTGATGATGAACTCCCCGCCGCCGATCATGATCGGCATCTCGCCCAGATAGATCAGGTCTTCGTGGATCTCGTTTTTGTCCTTGCGGATCAGTCGGGCGTGGATGCGAAACGGCATGCCGTAGGTCAGTCGCAATTGCCGGCACTCGTCCGAGGTGTACCGCGCCTTGCCCAGTTCGTACCCCAAATATTCCAGCTTCATGTTGCCGTCGTAGCTCTCGATGGGAAAGATTTCCTGCAGCAGAGCCTCCAGCCCGACGAGCTGACGATCGCGCGGGCTGAGGTCGGTCTGCAGAAAACGTTTGTACGACTTGCGCTGAATCTCAATCAAGTTGGGGATAGGCAGCGTGTCGCCGACTTTCTGGAAACTGCGAATGCTCTCGAATTTGATCATGGGTAGACGTCCTCTCGATTACCATCCGTCGTACGGGCCGTCGCGCGGGTGTCGCCGGCAGGGCGATGCCGGGCGCACCGCAGCATAGAGCGCGCGGCACTACGGCGCGCAGGTCCTTATGTTGAGCGATCGGCGATGCCCCGAATTCTGGCAACGCGCACCTCGTCAAGAAACGAAGTCTGGACGCCGCTTGCCGGCGTCGAAATCTCGGGGAACTACCGGTCAGACAGGGCCATCCGTTCGAGCAG
>JACZTW010000144.1 GCA_022573485.1 Planctomycetota bacterium | reverse complement strand
GGCGGGCACAAGCAAACCCGGGTCGGACGGGTACGGCTCCGGCGGGACGCAGATCGGGCTGTGCGGCCAAAAGAACCTGCACCAGATCGGCGGCGGGCAGAACACCTTCGGCGTGAGCGGCGGATCAGTCGGCCAGGACATTGTGGTGGAAGATGATATTGGGAAAGGGCCCGGAGTCGAAATCCTGGGCAGCGGCGACTTCGATGCGCCGTGTACGCCGGGCACATACAGCTACTCGATCGAGAACGGCGTGGTATGCCTGGCTATGATTGCCGCTTTTCGAGCAGATCACCAAACTCCACAAAGTTTCGCTTAAGGAGGTGGTCGATCACGTCCTCTGCAACGGACTTGGCTTGTCCACCATCTTTCAGGGCGACTGCCAAAACGGTCTTCGCGCTTTCCTTCCACGATCCAATTCGCCAGTTCTCCTCATCGCCATCGACAAAATAGCCAATGATTCGTGCGGAGCGGAGCCGATCCTGCGGCGCAATTTCCGCGAGTCGCTCCATGATGATGTCGTCCGGTTGCGCCTTGTTGGCAACGCCGACGAACTTCTCAAGCTGCTCAATAGACCACCGAGGATCAAACGCCTTGGAAGCAAACCAGTATCCAAAGATATAGCTTGATGGATTGCGCTTCGCGTCGCCCTCACCAACTGCCAGCCAATATCTCTCCCAGAGTCCTTGGAAGCGCTCGATGATCTCAGGCCCCAGGTTGTTGACTTCATCCTGAAAGCTCATTCCTACGAACTCAATTGCACGCGATCGCACAGAGTCGTGGGTCTTTGTCATGAGCCTCTTGATGATCCCGTCATCGGCCTTCCAGGCCTCCTCTGAACTATCACCGAGATTGCCGCGGCCAAAGAGCACCATCAAATGTTCAGCCAATCTTGCGAATGGCTGCTCACGAGATTTCTTCAGCTCCCCCAGGTTCGATGCTTGATCGACCGCGTAGCTGAACTGAGAGCGCAGCAGCTCATAGAACTTGAGGTGTGGCCGATTGGAGAACAGGAAAGTGTTCCAAGCCGCCCATCCGTATGCCTCTCCCAAGTTCTGCTCAATCGATGTGAGATTGAAGATGTCGTCCGCGTGTGCGTGAAGCCATTCGGCGTCTAGCCAAAGCAGTAGACCCAGCCGTCGCCCAAACGCGGCACGCGCGGCAAAGCAATCGTGCGAGCGATCCAGTTGAGCATCGAGCAATCCGCGCACCTCGGGCATCTCATCGAAGCCTCCCGGAAATGCACGGCCCTCGTCACGATCTCCTGCTAGGTGTGTGGCCAGCCAGTCAGCGTAGGTGAAGACTCCGAGCATCGCTTTGCCCCGCGACGAGTCCAGGAGCAAAATACCCCAGTCGGTCACGCGCGGATCCTTCTCAGAGTCATCTTGGACGAAATACGACGATGTTGGGCCGTCAACGAGCGGACCGAGCAGATCCCATATCTTCTCGCGATGCTCGATCCCAAACCGCGGGCTCTTAGCTTCGTTCTTTGCATTGCAAACGTGCTGAATCAGATCCGCGACAGTGTCCTTGCACCACTGCCAGTCTCGATCGACAAGGGCCCCATCTTCGTCCGCTGGCACTGTGCGCTCATCGGTAGGTCTCGTAACAACCCACGCACACAAGTCGAAAACCGCCTCCAGGCGGATTTGTTCGCCCTCTCTGACAGCTTCCTCCATTGCCTGTAGAAACGAGCGTACGTAGACGGCCGGCTTGTCCTTGAGGAGACCAGCTTCCTTCGAGGAGCTTTCGCAATCGGACTTCACGAATTGCTGAAAAGCATTCGCCAAACCTTCGCGCGAAGGGCGTTCGATTGGTGATTGGTCTGGATCTGGGCGCCACTGCGACACGGTGTTCACAGCAGCCTCGAAACCCATGGCGGTGAGCTCATCTGCTGTATAAGGGGTTTCATGCCCCCATCCACCCTCGCCGGAGTAGATGTTGAGGTCCGCAAGGGTTGGCTTGCCGTGCTCTTTGAACATCTGCTCGTAGAACTCAAGACGCTCGCCAGCAAGGTGATTTTGGATCCAATACAAGTGCGAGAACTTCCAGTAGTCCCTCTGTCGCTCGCGAAGCTCACCATCGATGGATTCATCGAAGAAGTCGGGTTCGATCGCCTCAGGACCATCGTCCACCCACTTGTACCATTCAGCCTTCTGTTGGGTATCCAGCAGATCAAATCGCAGTCCCATTAGTCGTGCGTATTCGTGCTTCGCGCGGTAGTCACCGAACAGCTCTTTGTCGAGCATGATCTTGCGGGCGAGATCGGGATGTTGCTCTGCGAACTCGCAGATCAAGTGCAGGCGAAGCCGGTTGTAGATTGTGTAGTCTTCGTGTTGAAGTATCTGGAGCGCCTTACTGAGTGACAGCTTATCCTTACGAATTACGAGCTCAAAAGCGTCGCGCACAGGACTGACGAGCTTGGACGCGAATTCGTGCTCTCTATTCTGTGGGTGATCTTCGATTGCGGGGCGCCACATATACGAGAGATCGTTGTCCTCGAACACATGATGTTCTGCATCAATGGCCGTTCGGAGCCACCCAACGAGTAAGCTCAGGAGTTCAACGGGCCGGGCCGGGATCAACGACGGGATAACAGACTTGCTCAGCCCTTCGAAGTAGCTGTAGTCATGTTGTTGGCGCTGCCTTGCTTCCTCGCCGCGACTGACTGCGAATGCACTACTCGCGAGCTCAAGGGCGGTGTTGGTTTGACCCTCCGCGACAAGGCGGGCCACGATTTCGCCGATGTCGTGGAGCTTGTACCACAAGTGGAGCCGCTGAGTCAGCTCACAAATCTTCGGAACTAGCTTGGCGGCCTGTGGCGCCGGCATCACCTTGGCTCCCTCGATCACGTCGAGTGCGACAAGCCAGTTCTCTGTGTTGAACGCTGCGAAGATATCTGCGACTTCATCGGGGGCGTCAGAAGCCATGCGTGCCAAATAGCGACTCTGCGGCCAGATTCTGCACTGAACCCCACCGCCCTCCACATCCCTGGGCTTCGGAATCTCATTGAAGAACCCGCGTTCCCTTAACGGGGCAATGTAGAGCGGATTCTCCAACCTGTCGAAGAAATGACGTTCATGATGAGAAGCGCCGAGCAGAGGGGCTAGCTCCTCAATCTGTTCTTCGGTTGGCTCTAGCCAAGAAGTCATCGATTTCCTTCTGTCCTTGGAAACAGCTACCGACGAGCGAATAGAGTGCGCCCTCGAATGACGCAAAATGCTCTTCCAGCCCCTCGTCGCCATGTCGTTTCTCTTCTTCATTGGGCAAATGAGCACGTTCCATGAACCAATTACGTTCGCGCTTGAACTGCTTCACGAGACGATGTGGCGGATCGAGCCCGGCTTCGTCGTACCGCGCATAGAGCACACGTGCGAGTTCCTCACTCGGGGGTCGCTGATTATTCTTTAACTCGCGATGGATCTCAAGCAAGCGCTCAATGGCTTGAGCCGCCGCCCATGGTATCTCTGCGCGGTCTGTAGTTTGGATTTGTTGGGGCTGCAGACCGTTTGAAGCCGCGAAAGGCTTGTCTACTGTCTTCCATTCCGATTGGACCTTGTCGATATGGCATGCAATCGCTCCACCATGTGGTCGCCATGTGTATGCGCGGTTAAGGATTGAAGGGAGTTTGTCGTAGATGTCCCGCATGAGGTGGCCGATCAGATGCTCCCTCGCGGGGAATGTCGGTATGTTCAGGAGTTGAACGGCCGCCTTGTAAGCGGGTGCCAACGAGCGAGCTTCGCTCAGAAACCACTTCAACAGTTCGCGCCGGCGTGGTGTCCATTCCGGGAGCGCAAGTTCTGCTTCTGGCGTCTCGCGACCAGCGCTTTGATTGTCGTCGTAGATCGACATTACGTTCGTATCGTCGGACCACTATGAGCTTTGCGAACTTCCATACGCCCCGGTCTGTTGAGTTCGCGTAGAACCGTGTTAGTTCTGTTCACCTCGTTGCGGGCTTGATACATTATATCTGGGCTCTGAGGAACTTGGGAGATCCAGAGGGCATGGTTTCGAGCCTTGCCGATCCGATAGCGCGCCTGTGAAGTAACAAGGGTAGCGGTTTTCGCGGTTGGAGTGTACGCATGGAGAATTGTGAATGATGAACTGTGAATCAGGAATGAGGAGCAGAAGAACAGAGGTGTGTGAAATGTTGGATGTTGGGAGAACGCGAAAGTGCCAAAAAGCGTATTGGCCAAACGAAGCCATCGCGTCGTAAGCCCAAGGCTGCAAAGAAGATGTGACGCGCGTTCCCTCACGTGGCTGATGGGTCGGCGCGCCTGTGCAGGCGAGTGCTGTTGCCGCGCGAGGAATGGGCGGACTGGACACGGTGTGCCGTGCTCCGGCGATCACTCGGCGAAGAGGGCGCTTGCGAACTCGCGGGGGTCGAAGGGTTCGATGTCGTCGGGGGTCTCGCCCAGGCCGACGAACTTGACCGGCACGCCGAGCTGGTCGCGGATGCCGATGACTACGCCGCCCTTGGCGGAGCCGTCCAGCTTGGCGAGGAAGATGCCGCTGATGGAAACATGCTCGCAGTAGATCCGGGCCTGGTTGACGGCGTTCTGGCCGATGGTGGCGTCGAGCACGAGCAGCACTTCGTGCGGCGCGCCGGGGATCCGCTTGTCGATGACGCGCTGGATCTTGGCCAGCTCGCGCATGAGGTGGTCCTGGGTGTGCAGTCGGCCTGCGGTGTCGACGATGAGCACGTCGATGTCTTTGGCCAGCGCCGACTCGCAGGCGTCGTAGGCGACGGCTCCCGGGTCCGATCCCTGGGCCTGCTTGATGATCGGCACGCCGATGCGCTCGGCCCAAATGGTGAGCTGTTCGACGGCGGCGGCGCGGTATGTGTCGCAAGCGGCGACCATGACTTTCTCGCCCTGATCGGTGAGGTGCTTGGCCAGCTTGGCGATGCTGGTGGTCTTGCCGGAGCCGTTGACGCCGGTGACCAACACGACGGTCGGCTTGGTCTCGGCGCGGGCCAGTTGCCGATCCTGCTCGGGCCAACGTTCGATGACGCGCTCGCGCAAGTGAGGCAGAATGTCCTGCGTTTCGCTAAGTCGGCCTTTCTGCCAAGCGGTGCGGACGTCGTTGATCAGGGCAGTCACGACCGCCGGGCCCATGTCGGCGGCGAGCATGGTATCTTCGAGGCTGTTCAGGATGTTCTCGTCGATAGGTTGGCCGAAGGGCAGGACGGCGCGGAAACCCTGCACGATCTTCTCGCGCGTCTTAGTCAGACCTTTCTTGAATCGATCAAACAAACCCATTCGAGTTTCCAATCCGTTCGAGGCGTCGATCCACGTCCGGCTTCGGGCTTCGGGCTTCGGGCGGCTGGGGACATCCGGAAGCCTGAAGCCCGAGGCCGGAAGCCTACCTCTTCACTGCGACTTCTTCCAGATTGCGTCGAGCAAGCCGTTGACGAAGTGGGGCGACTCTGCTTCGCCAAAAGTCTTGGCCAGCTCAATCGCCTCGTTGATGGCGACTTTGGGCGGCGTGGCTTCGACAAACAGAAGCTCGCAGGTCGCCAGACGCAGAATGGCCCGGTCGATCGGCGTGATCCGTTTCAAGTCCCAGTGTTCCGACGCCCCATTGATCAAGCCGTCGATCTCGCTCATACGTTCGCGGACGAGTGTGATCAAATCGTTCGTCCGAGTGATGTCCTTCTCAGAGAGTTCTTGTGTGCGGAGAAACTCCTCGGTCTTGTCGGCGAATTCGTCACCCTGAACGTCAAACTGGAACAAGGCTTGAATCGTGGCGATACGAAGTTTGCGTTGGTGGTGCATCTCTCTCGATCACGGCGGCGGTCGGCCTTGAAGATCATCAAACGCGGGGGCTTACAACTTGTCGTCGGCATCGATTTGACGAATCAAATTTGTCATTTCGATCGCGGCCAGAGCGGCGTCCGCGCCCTTGTTGCCGCCCTTGGTACCGGCGCGTTCGACAGCCTGTTCAATGGTATTGGTGGTCAGCACGCCGAAGGCGATGGGCACTTGCGTCTCCCGCGCCACGCGGGCCAACCCCTCGGTCGTCGCGCTGCAAATGTAGTCAAAATGCGGAGTCGCGCCGCGAATGATGCAGCCCAGAGCGATCACGGCATCGAATCGTTTCGTCGAAGCCAGCTTGCCGGCCACCAGCGGCAATTCGAAAGCGCCGGGCACCTGCACCTCGGTGATGTTGGATTCCGGACAACCGTGCCGCTTCAGTGTGTCCACCGCCGCATCGCGCAATCTGCTGGTGATGAACTCGTTGAATCGGCTGCTGAGGACCGCGAAGCGTTGCTTGCGGACGATCAAATCGCCTGTGAGTTTCTCCGGCATGGCGGCACCTTTGTTGCACTAAGCGTCACTTAAGATACTGGATCCCCATCAGTTATGGATCAACGACAGGATATCCGAACGGGCTGGACGGGTCAACGCGGTTCCGAGTCACAGCGCCGGCTCCAGAATCAGCTCCATCTCGATTTCGTCGAGGATGGGCAGCCCGTTGACGCCGAATTCCGGGAGTTCGGGCTTGAGGCTCTGGCGTCCGCCGATGACCGCGTCGCGATGGACGGCCACCAGCCGAAACCCCATCCGCTGATAGAACCCCATCGACTTGAGGTTGTCGTTGGTGGTCGTCAGCCAGATCCGCCGGACCTTACGTTTGCGGGCCTCTTCGATGACCTTGAGCACCAGCGACGCACCGATCCCCGCCCCGGGCTCGATGCTGTTCTGGGTGATCATCAGGATCGCGTCGCCCTGCTGCTCGTAGGTCACGAGTGCCGCAATCTTGCCGTCGCGTCGTTCGATGAACGCTTCAGCCTGGTGTGGGTGATACAGCTTGTCGCGAATGCAAATGTGCGGCGCATGCCAATGTTCAGTGATGAACTGGCGAATCGCATCTCGGTCGGAGTCTTGAATCGGTTCGGGCATAGTTGCTGGCTGCGAATAGAGTGCTCGGGCGCTGCATCTGCACGGCTGCGCGCCGGCCAACCGACTATGCAGACCTACCGAGAGTATAATCCCCACTCCGGCTACAGTACAATGACCGTTTTCGCTGCAAATCCGTTAGTGCTTGGAACCCATATAGATGCGACGATAGGGGCGTCCGCCTCGCACGCGCTGCATGGAGCGTGTCGGTTCGGCTCCCGGTGAAGCGACGGGCTATTGATCCCTGCATGACCAATACAACTCGGAAGAGCATCATGGGGGCGTCTCGGCAGCCGCTGGGCGATAGGCCAACGGTAGGATCCCACACTTTCATTTCGTCGTTTGGCGGAGTTGCTCATCGTAACAGAGCGAGCATGAGGACGCTCTAATCTTCAGGGCTGCGATCCATCCGAGCGAGTGCTCCGTTACTCTTGAAACGAGGGATTGACACACGCGGGGGTGCCAGTGGCGGCTTGTCCGCTAGTGCCGGACGTGCCGGCAGCAGCACTGGCGGATCCGCCTGGGTCGGACCAGCGGCACTCCGTCGGATTGGGATGCATCAACCCATGAGTCCAGGAGCAATGGCCTTGGGGCCGAGCGGGGTGCCCCGCCCATCGGGCCGCCTTGAAACTGAAGGTCGCAGGGCGTATACTATATGTTCTGGCTCATTGGGCCAACTACGGTACTATGATCGGGCGCGACCGTGATAGAGAGTGGGTCGCTTGCTCTCTGTGCAGTGGTACGTCGGTTTGCGAAAACGCCTCGTTTCGAAGAGTTTCCAATCTTTCTGAATAATCTGAGAGGAGTCGAAGAAATGCGGAAATGCCTGACAGCCTTATCGATAGCAGGGTTTGTGGTGTGCGCCATCGCTCTGTCCACGGGCGAGGAGGGCCTGGCTTCGGAGCGCGCCTCGGCCGAAGAAGCAACCGTGGAGGCCGCGGGCGTCGAGGCCCAGCGCCAATTGGCCGTTGAGCAGAAAGAGGAACGGCCCGAGAGCATCTCTTCCGACACGGGTATTCGCACGGCCATGAGCGGACCGGCGCAGATCGACATCTCCGTCAGTCGGATCGGAAAGAACACCCAACATGACTATCGCGAATACGGGATTGCGGGCGACATTGCCGCTTTTTCTGCGGCGACAACCGCCTGCAACGTGGGGACGGAAATCGCAGAGTGGATCAGCGGCAGCAGCGGCCGACACCCGCTGATCGCCCAGAACATGTATCGCATGTCCGCCGACGGCGAGCGCTTCGAAATGATCGGCATGAGCTGGCTGAAGCATTCCTTCTGTGCCCTGAGCGAGCCGACCTGTGGGAGTTGCCAGTCCACCAACTGCAGCACGCTCGGCATCGGCTGCGCCGACACCTACACGGCCTGGCGTAACGGCTCCACGAATCTCGGCCCGCGGCGCGACGTCAACCCGGTGGGTTTGCAATACGGTGGTAGCGGCCCGGGCACGCACGATCATCCGTACCCCTCGCCTTCCGGCCCGGGCCTCATTGCGGGGCGCTTGCAGGTCAACGTGAACGACTTGAGCCATGCCGGCGCCAAGTACTACATCGAGATTCACTATGTCACGCATGATGAAGACCTGAACAATCGCTACAACAACGCCTCGTGGGTGCACGTCAACATGCCGCCGTCGCCCTATACCGGCAATATCACAAGCAACCTGCCCATTAGCGAACAGCAGATCGTTCTAATCGCCTGGCAGGAAGAATGGGAAGGCACGAAGACGCCGGTGATGATTCGAGAGATCAAGGATTCGCAGCGCGGTATGTTCCAGCTCGGCTGGCGCGTTTCCGACAATGGGGACGGCACTTGGCACTATGAGTATGCCCTGCACAACATGAACTCGCATCTCGCCGCATCCAGCTTCACGATTCCGATCCCCGAGGGAGTCGCGGTGACCAATATTGGCTTCCACGACGTGTTCTATCACAGCGGTGACGGCTACCCGGGTTTCGGTTTCGACGGCACCGACTGGGCGTCTGCGGATACGGGGGCCGGGGGCAGCCGGGCCTTGACTTGGTCGACGGTGACTTTTGACGACGACCCCAACGGCAACGCTCTGCGCTGGGGCACCACTTACAACTTCCGCTTCGATGCCGACACCCCCCCGCAGAATACGACGGCCGCGATCGTCCACTATCGCGGCAGCACCGACGGTCCCGGCGCGCCGGGATCGCTAAGCACCCCGGCCCAGGGGCCTTCAGCGCAGGCCGGCGGCTGTTTTTGCCACTTCGATCCTGACCAGAGCGGCGACGTCGGCGCGTCCGACCTCGCACTCTTGTTGGGTTGCTGGGGCCCGGTCAAGCCCGGTACGTGCGAGTGCGTGCAGGCAGATC
>JACZTW010000340.1 GCA_022573485.1 Planctomycetota bacterium | reverse complement strand
CCGAAGGGGCCGAGGGCGATGAGCACGTCAGCCCGGCGAACGGTGATGCCCATCGACCCGGGCCAAAGCACATACAACAGCCAGCGCAGCCCGACGATTGCGAAGGCCAGCCCCGCGACGGCCGTGCAGAGCGTGAGAAACGCCCAACTCAATTGCTCTGCCATGCTGGCGATGGCGGAGGGCGTGAAGTCGAGTTTGGCGAACAGCGGCCAGGCGGATACGAGCAGGAGGCCGCCGATCGGCAGGAACACGGAGATGCGCAGAAATCCGGCGGATCGGTCGGCCGGCAGGTGCTCGCTGATCGTGTCGGCCGGGCGCTCGGAGTTCTCACTGGGGTCGGAGGTCATCGATCCCCTTTGTAGCCGATGGCGTGACGCCGATCAATCGTCGGCATGGCGGAATGTGGAAAGTGATGTGTTGCGATTTGACTTCGCCGCGGGCCGTGAATAGCATTCAGTAGCCGGTCTGTAACGATCAATTGTCTTTCTCATTTCAAAGACGCGGGGACGGGCATTGGGACATGCAGTTAGAAAGCGTGGCGGTCTGCGACTCCACTGGCAGCGCGCCGGTGAGTGGTTCGGGAGTTGAGTGAATGTCGAATCGCGATATTGACAGGCTGGTAAGTCGCACGCGTTCGTACCTGAGCGTGTATGACGAGACTGGGTTGCTACGCTATTTGAAATCAGCATGGCCTGTCACGGACCTGATCAAGCTGCTCGCTCAGCGCGACGCGGCTGTCGTGAAAGTATCGGCAACATGCCTGGGAGTGCTGGGTGATCCAGTAGCGACATCTGCTCTGCTGGCTTCCTTGCCGCACGAGGATGCGGTAGTATCGACGATGGCGGAGTTCTCGCTGTGGTCCATTTGGTTCAAGGAGCGGGGCGCGAGCGCTGAATCGTTGCTCCGGCAGGCGGGGCGACTGCAACCTGCCGAGGCCGTCAGCGTGCTTGATGCCTTGGCCGATCGCTACCCTGACTGGGCCGAACCGCACAACCAGCGGGCCATTGTCAACTTCAAAGAGCACCGCTTCGTCGAATCGATCAGCGATTGCAGGAGAGTGCTCGCGATCCAGGAACACCATTTCGGCGCGTGGGCCGGGCTGGGACAGTGCTACGCCCGCCTCGGTGAACACGCCAAGGCGCTGGAATGTTATGCCCGAGCGCTGGAGATCTACCCACGTCTCAGTGGAATTCGCCAGTCGCAGCGTACGGTTCGCGAGCAAGCCGGCCAAACACAGTTCACGTAACGGTGTCTGTCATCGAATCGCCCTCATGGTATGCATTTAGCCAGACTCACGATTCGGCGCGGTTTGGGCGATCGTTTCACGTCGGGCGTAGCGCAAAGCAAAACCCCGCGTAGTTCCGTTGCCGGTTCCTAGGCGGGGTTGGTAATCAAGAGAAGTATCATACATTTCACAGTGAAAGTCCAGTAGAATCCACCGAAATCCACTGGAATCCACCGAAATCCCTTAAACCCGCCAGCAACCCTGCATAAAGGCATAATCGAGCGTGATGCAATGATGAGCGTCCCGGTTCAGAACCCGTAGTTTGTTGAGTTGATCCCGCCTCGATTCGTTCGGATTGATGACGACGGCCGTATACACCTCGACTCCGTGTTGACGGCCAAGCTGAATCGCTGGCCAGAAATCGTTGTCATTGCTGACCAAAATGAGGCGATCCACCTTCTTATGAAATGCTGCATTGACAAAAAGCGTGGCGACGATGATATCGGTGCCCTTTTCTTTGTAGGATTCGTATCGGTAATCGCATTTCCAGCAAGTGACCGAGCGGGGTTGAAATCGCCCAAGGTGCAATGTCACATTCGATTGCGCGCGAAGGAAATTGAAATCAGAGGTTTGCTTCGCGTACTTGGCTTGGTTCCGTGCCCGAAAATACGGAGCGGAGCAATAATGGACGTGCTGTAGCTGTGTGCCTTGGCTGACCTTCGCGAAGAACTTTATGAAATCAACATCATCCCTGCCGAAGAAATCCCGCAAGCGATGATCCAGATTCGTGCCGTCGATGAATACAAGTGATGTTGCCATGATCGAACGATCATCATACGCATTCCAGGGAATTTGTCATTCCCTGCCGTTTTGCGGCTGCCAATCCTTGGTCACGAGCGATTGGCGGGGTGCGTGCTGTGTGCGGGGTTATTCATCATCGGCGGGCGGTCGGTATGCGGCTTTGCGGGCGCTCCACAGTCCGCGACGATGTTGGCGAGCGTCGTCCTCGAGCAAAGTCAAGATCTCGCGATGATCGCGCTCCGCGGCGCCAGAGAACCGGGCCAAGCCTTGGGCGACGAGCGTGTAGCTGATGTTCTCGCCGTCGATCCAGGCCCAGCAGAGCATGCGGTC
>JACZTW010000143.1 GCA_022573485.1 Planctomycetota bacterium | reverse complement strand
GAAGACTACGCCAGCCTTGCGGATGAACTCCTGGCCCTGTATGAGGGGGCGCCTGCGACGATCGACACCGCTGATTCATGTTCCGGTGCGGCCTCGGCTGCCGAGCCGGCAACCGAGCCGGCCCGCCCCAATGAGCAGCAGAGCGTTGAGCAGTTGCCGCAGGCGCCGGGCATTGCGGACGATTTGTTGGTCCGTAGTTCCGCCGGCGTCGAGTTACGGAGCATCGAGGAGCCCGACGAACCTCCATCGCAGACCCCGAATGTCGATACACCTCCGGAAGATGAGGCAGCGGTCCCGCTCGCCGGCCCGGAACTCGACGACTTCCGGAGTGACGAGCGTTCCGTCGAGCCTGCGCGACCCTTCGCGCGATTCTCGGACGTGGCGTCGCCCGATCACGACAGGGCTGCGGGGCAAGCCGACGCTGCGTCGGCGAGCCCGGTTGACCAGCTTCGTGATTTGTGCAGCCTGCGGGAATTCGGGAATGATCCGTCGGCGAGTAACGAGAGCCCCACCGGCTCTGACGCCCCGGCTGGCGCGCATGCGCAGGATCCAGAGGCTACAGACCCCGCGCGTGAAGAAGTCGAGCCCGCCCGGAGTCCCAATCAGCCTGTTCCGGAGCAATGCACCGCGGAACTGCCGCTCGTGACGGAGATGCCCGCCGTTGACCCGCATCGCACTGAAGTGGGCGATGTGACAGACGACGGTGAGCTCTCGGAACCGTTCCGGCCCCTCTCGATGACGTGAACGTCTTTTTCCCTCGCTGATGTTGAAACATGGATTTGAGCGGGCGGATCCTGAGCCGCCCAGCCCTCCGTCGCTACGAATACCGAGCGGCTACTCGGCTTGAACATCATTGATGTGCGCGCCCCTCTCTTCGACCTTGCGGTAACCGAGGTAGTGGACGATTTCAAAAACCTCGGACCAGCTTGGGAACGGGCGGTCATTGGCGCGTTTGTAATCGTCGACGGCCATAACGAACTCCAGGAGTTCGTCGCTCATTTCACCCTCTTCGGCGGAGCGGCGTATGTCGCTGCGGCGTCGGCCGGGTCCTCGACGGCGGTCGAGCCCGCGACGACGATCGACTTTGTTGCGTCGGTCCACACCGCGGCGCTCCGTGCCTTCGTAGTTTTCCTTGTCTGTCATATGATTCCCTCGATATTTCGGTGCCGGCGCGCCGATGGCCTACTCAAAAGTCCTCGTCGTCGTCAAGATCATCATCGTCATCGTCATCCTCATCGTCATCGTCATCATCATACTCGTCGTCATCGTCATCCTCATCTTCATCGGCGCCTTCATGACCATCGAACTGAACGGGAATCCGCTGTTCGACGCGGGCGATGATCTCGGATGCGTCCTCCAGCATCTCACCGGGAACCAAAACAGGCACGCGCCGCGACAGAACGCTGAGTGGCGAGAGGGTGTTGCTGTTCGATTCGATGAGTGTGGGAATGCCGAGATCCTCAAGCACGCACTTGTAAGTTTCCGCCTCACCGGCATGTTGGGCAAAGATCACCGGCACGTACTCGGACAAACTGCAGATCGGGCCATCGTAGTGCACATCGACAGTTTCGGGGGCCGCGATGCTTCCGATTTCTCCCTCCATCTCTTCTATTCCTATCGCCTCGGGGAAATGGTTCTCATTCATAATCAGGTCCATATTGCCCAGCACTCGAACAAAACAAACTCAAGCATTTCCTCACGCAAGAAAACGCGCTGCGACTGCGTCGCAAAGAACAAAGATGCACGCGCGATCATATTTGAAAAACCGCCCGGAAATTGTCAAGCCCAAAAAAAACCCGCCGATTGACATGCCGGTCCCGTTCCGTTCTCATAGATGCCCTGGAGCGCCGCCCCTGCGTCGTCAGAAAGTACCCCGAGGCCCGCATTGATGACACAACATGATGAACAGCTTGGAGATAAGGATGCCCGCCGCCGAACCCGGGTGGGGTTGGCGGCCGCGGAGGCGCTCCGCCCCCAGCGGGGCCGCCACACCGATGAGGATTCTGGGCCCGAGGAGGATCTTTGGCAGGGACGCAGCAGTTGGAAGTTTTACGCAGACTTGATCGTTGTGGCGGTCGGCTGGACCGTGATCGCCGCGATCGTCTGGTTTACGACACCGCGCTGGTCGGGCTGGATCGTATTGATCATGGCGCTCGCGGGCTGGGTGTACGTCGCCGGGCGCGTCGCCCACGGCATGTTAAACTATCACTATCGGCTCACCACGCAGCGATTGTTCATCGAGCGCGGGATCCTCAGCCGCACCATCGACCAGGCCGAACTGATTCGAATCGATGACGTGCGCATCCACAAGAGCCTGATGAACCGCATGACGGGCGTGGGCAGCGTGGAGCTGTTCTCGACGGACGCTTCGGATCGCCAAGTGACGATCTGGGGCGTGGAGAAACCCGAGGAGCTCGCCGAATCCATCCGTGATCATATGCGCCGTCTGCGGCAGCGCTCGCTGTTCGTTGAGAGCCTCTGAGCGGCCCCTGCATTTCTCAAAGTGTTCTTGCCGCGAAGAAACATTGTGGGGCGTCGTTCTCGACGTATCACTTCGCCGCCGGGAGAATGTACAGTCAGTTCCATATACGCGCAGTGCGTATCTGCGCCGAGGGTGTATGCCCGTTGGCGGCTACGACGGTCGTCAGTTGTCTCGCGCGCCCTGTTTGATCCAGTCTCGTATCAAGTCGATCTGGGCTAGCGATAATGCGGGCGCGAAGCGCGGCATGCGGTCTCCGATCGACGGCGGATTTGAACTGACCTTTTCCAGAAGGAAGCTGGATGCGGCCTCGCCCGGTACGACCAGCGTCAACTCCGAGCCCAGAACACTCGGCTGGTTGACCAAGAGGCCGTAAGATACATCCGCGGTCAACTGAAGTGCGATGCCGAAGCGGTCTGCGCCGCCGCCCGGACTGTGGCACCCCGCACAGGTTGCCGTAAGAATGGGCTGCACGTCATTTGCAAACGAAACCACTTTATTGTCGTTATTGTTGTCCACATGCAGGTCCGTCTCCGCTGGACAACCCGCCAACATCATGGCCAGCGCCACGGTGGCGGCGTGGGGGAGAGGTTTACGGCCTGGACCGGGCCTATACCCAGGACGCGCACAACACACGCTCATTATGGCAAGGCCCGCACACGGCGGCGAGACTGCTTGAAGACGCCCAGCCCAAGAAACAGGAAAGCGCCGACGATCATGCCCATTGAGCCGCATGGGCTCGAGGTACTGCCGGATTCACTCGAGTCCGTGGAATCGCATCCCGCAATTGCCACGTTTTCACACAGACCGTCAGTGCAAGCGTCGTCGGTGCAGTCGTCGCCGTCGTCGCAATCGACGTCGGCCTCGCAACAGTTTTCGATGGCTGTGGCCACACAGGCACCCTTGTCACAAACCTCCGTGGTACAGGCATCATTATCATCGCACAAGGCCGTGTTCGCAGCGTTCAGACAAGTGCCGCCGCTACACGAATCATCCGTGCAAATGTTATTGTCCTCACAGTCGGAGTCCGTTGCACAGCAACCGGCCATGGAAAGATTCTGGCATGATCCAGAAACGCACGTGTCGTCGGTACACGGATCCTGGTCGTCACAATCCGCATCAAGCGTACAACCATCCGGCGCTGGCAAAGGCTCACATTTATTTGCGACACACACGTTGCCACTGCTGCAGTCGCTATCTGACACGCAATCGCCGGCGGTGACCGTAACCGTGCCGGCCATATCCACGGAAGTGTGAATGACACAGTAGTAGGGATAGACATTGCCAGGCATCGGTTTGGCATCAAGAAACGCCTGGTCGAACACGAGGTCGTAAGTCGTGCCGACCACATTCGTCGGATCTCCCGAAATGAAATTGTCGTCCGGCACACCGGCACCGTTTACAATCGTCCCGCTCTCCACATTGTGGAAGCCGCCGCTGACCCACTCCCAGTGGACCGTATCGCCCACCTGGATCGTGATGTCTTGCTGGACAAAATCTACACTGATCAATTGAACGGTGTGTGTGGTCTGTGCGGCGGCCGCATTGACAAATACAGCGGGCACCGCAACCAGAGCACTGACAAGTGCCATGAAATTTTTCATCGGTGTGTAGCCTTCTTCAGAGGGCGGCCCAACATTCTGGTTCAACTGATCCGGCAATCGCGCGCTGCAAGGCCGCCGCATCCCACAGATCGACGTCACCGTCACCAACCATTTCCGGCAAGTCAAATTCGCCGGCAAGGCATTCACCGAACTTGTTGAAATGTTGTTCAAGCCCGAAACCAAACCCAGCGAACCGTATTTGCCACGGTTATCGACACATCTGTGGTGATATCTCCTGCCGGGATTGAGACGGAACCCGGCATCGTCACACAATTCGCTACGGACAACCGAACATTGTGGATTGCGCCGTGAGAAAAGGCGGCGCATTCTGGCCCAAGTTACAGAGTTCGGGAAAATCCGACCAACGGTAGACTTGGCTTTCATAGCTTCTTTGTGGCGAGACATCCCAGCTATTCGCTCTTTCCAAAGCGTAATGCTTCGAGTTTCTTGATCCATTCGAGCGCTCTATCGACCGCGACGGGATTGAACGTGTATTCCCGCATCTTCAGCTTCTTGAAAGAATCTTCTGGACTGAGTACGGTGTTCATGTCGTGATCCGTTCCGCGGACCAGCAGTGCGCTCACGTCGTTTCGACCCCCGGCCCGCGCCAGCTTGACGATAATGGTCTGATCGAGCGGCATGGCCACGAAATCGTGCTCGCCGAACAGCACCAAGACGGGCACCGTGCTGTTGCCGTACAGTCGGCCGTAAGGTGTGGCGTCCAACTGTCGCCAATACTCCGCAGTCTTGCCCTGGACATGCCCGCCCAAGCCGACGAAATCGCCAAGTTCGGGATGCCGCCGCACAAGCTCCAGCGGATCATCGCCGGCGAGCAAGTGCTCATACAAGCGGATCGTCAGCCGCACCTGGCGGTTCACTTCGGGCGCCGGCGTTGCGGCCAGCCGGCCCTGGTTGCGGGTCACATCGATCATGTATTCGACCAGCGGCCGCGACAGCGTCGCCCAGGTGATCAGACCTGCCACGCCCGTCTGCCGGGCCAGCACCTGCGGCGCCACGACTCCGCCCAGCCCGGAGCCGAATACATAGATACGTCGCCGATCCACTATCTTGAGATCGAAAACCGTACGCAGCACCGCTGCCGCGTCTCGGACTTCCGTGTCGAAATCAACATCTTCATAATTGTTGCCGTAGCTGTCACCGGCGCCGCGCTGATCCCAGCGGACCACGACATAGCCCGCCCGGGTAAACGCGCCGGCCAAGCCCTGGTACATGGGAAAAAGGCGGTCGTCGCAGGGCATGCCGCCCAGGCCGGGCAGGATCAAAATCGTCGGCCAAGGACCTACGCCTTCGGCAGGGCGGGTAATCAAGCCGCGCAAGTTCACGCCGTCGCCGGCCCGCAGCCAAGTGTATTCCACTCTGACGTCCGCTGTGCCCTGCTCCTGCGGTATGGGAGCGGCGACGAGGCTCAAATCGAACTCGTGATCCTTTCGCCGCACCTTGAATTGCCACTCGCTCCCGGACCGGGGACGGTACAGCATTCTCGCAAATTGATTCATGCTCGTGATGGGCTTGTCGTTCAGGTGCGTGATGAGATCGCCGGGTCGAAGTTCCGATTTGTAGGCCGGCGAGCCGATCACGAGCTGCGTCACTTGCACGCCTTCGGCGCCTTCGCCGGCCGGCCGGCCGGCGGTGATGCCTACGAGCCCCCGGCGAGTCGGCGCGTCGCCCGCGGCTGCTGAGCAGGCGGCGAGCGCCAGAGTCAGGACCATGAGTCTGAAGTTTCTGCGATTCATCAACATGTAGGATTCCCCGTCGTCAGGTCGGTCTCGTGCGCAGAAGGATTTTGATGTTCCCCGGATCCGCCGCGGCTGCGACCGCATCCACGGCGTCCGCCAGATCGTAGGTTCGTGAAACCATCGTGTCCACGTGGATTTCGGCACGGGCCAGCGCTGCCAGCGCATCGACGAACGGACCGCAGCGGCTGCCCAGCAGCGTGACTTCGTTAATCACCAGTGGGGCCAGGTTCAGCGGCTCATTCGCCGCGTGCGTGCTCTTGAGCACGATTGTTCCGCGCGGGCGAACCAGCTCCGTCGCCAACCCGAAGGCCTGAGGGTTGCCCGTGCAATCCACGACCACGTCATGCTCGCCGCGCGGAGCCACGTCGTCGATCGACACCGTCTGGATGCCACGCTTCTCACAGAAGGACAGCGTGTGCGGGTTTCGCCCGATGACCTCCAGCTTGCAGCCCGTCTTTTGGATCACTTGTGCGACGAGCAAACCCAAGCGCCCCGAACCCAGAACAGCCACACGCTGGTGCTTCTCGATCGGACATTGCTTGAGCACTTGGTAAGCAGCGGCCAGCGGCTCGACGAAGACGGCCTGTTCGTCAGTAATGACGTCCGGCACGGCGTGCAGGTTGGCTTCCGGCAAGGCTAGAAGCTCGGCGAATGCGCCGTCGCGCCCGGCGATGCCCAGCACCGTGCGTTTGCGACAGTGGTTGGCCAGCCCCCGACTGCACATGTCACATGACCGGCACACGCAGTTGATCTCGCCCACCACACGCCGCCCGACCCAGCGATCCGAACCTCGCACGACTTCGCCCACGAACTCGTGCCCCAGCACGCCCGTGAAATCCATGTAGCCTTTGGTGATTTCGAGATCGGTCGCGCAAATGCCGGCCAGTCGCACTTTGACGAGGGCTTCGCCCGCGCGCACCTGGGGTTCGGGGCGATCCTGATCCAGGCGCAGTTGGCCTTCAAAGACAAGTGCTTTCATACGCGGTTTACTTCCCGAAGAGTTGCCACCAGCGTCGATCCCGGCCATCGCCGGCCAACTCGGGCGGCGTTTGCCCGGCGTCCGCGAACGGATCGTCCGCTTCCTCCCGCCACTTCTGCCAAGCGTCATAGCGGCGGTTGTGCGTGTGGCCAGTCAATGCGATCAACGATTGTTCGGCCTCATAAGCCACGGCGAATTCCGGCACGCGCAGCACTCCGATGAGCGCATCGAGTGCGTCGGGATGCGGAAACCGGCGCAGCAATTGGGCGGCGGCGATCCGTACGCCGCGGTCCGCATCCGTGAGCATCACTTGAGACACCAGCCGCACAAGCTGAGACTCGTCGTCGTGAAGTGCGCCGGCCTGCACCAGCAGATCCACTGCCTCAAGGCATGCGCGCCGCAGCGCCGCATCAGGTTCGCGCACATCTTGGGCATGGTTCGGCGCGTCGAGGATCTGCAAGAGCGGCTCGAAAGCATCGGCGTGCCGGCTTTGGCCAAGGCTCCGAGCAGCCACGCGGCGGACCACCTGGCTGGTGTCGGTCCGCACGATGAGACTCAGGGTCGCCACGCTGACGTCACTCCCGCCGTATTTGGAGTCGGCTACGCGCTCAATGGCCCGCCGGCGCTCGTCCGGCGACTCCGACTGCAGAGCCTCCACCAGCAACCGTTCCGCTTGCCCCTGGGTCCAGACCCGCGACTTGCGCTGCCCCTTCGCGCAGCCGCCGATGAAGAGCGGCAAGATGGCCAGAGCGCAGACGGCGAGGATCCTACGCCGAGGCCGCACGGTTTGCACTCGACTGAAAGAGGCGCCAACTTCCCACCGACGCCCGGGTGACGTGCGGCAATGGTTCGCCGAGGAAACGCGCGCCGATTGCAGAGAACCTTTGGGGGAAATCGCTGACATAGCACTGTACTGTACCGGGCCGCTCCGCAGGCGACAACAGGCCCAGATCCGCCAACATATTTCGGGTCTGCCTCGCCACGGCATCGCCCGAGTCGATCAATTCGACGCCCGTACCGAGGAATTCCTGTAACGCCGGCATCAGAACGGGGTAATGCGTACACCCCAGCAACACGACGTCGGGCTTGAGCTTCCGAATCGGCGTGAGGTAATCGCGGATGGCCAGCAGCGTGATGGGATCGTCGAAATCTCGGCCTTCTTCAACGATGGGCACGAACAGCGGGCACGATTGTTGCACGACGCGGATGCGCGGATTGTGCGCCCGGATGGCGCGTTCGTACGCGCCGGACGCGATGGTGGCTTCGGTGCCCACGACGGCGACAAACTCGTCTTTTGTTCGGCGTGCGGCGAGTTCGGCGCTGGGTTGGACAACGTCCAGGACCGGCACCGGCAGTTGCCGGGCGATGTCCGGGACGGCGCTGGCGCTGGCGGTGTGGCAGGCGGCGATGATGCACTTGGGCTCGAAGTGCAACAGGAACTCACAGATCTCGCTGGTGAAACGGGCCACCGTCTCCGGCGACTTGTTGCCGTACGGCACGCGGGCGGTATCGCCGAAGTAGATGAAATCTTCATTCGGCAGCACGGCCCGCAGGGCGCGGACCACGGTGAGGCCGCCGAGGCCTGAATCGAAGACGGCAATAGCGGCGTGTGGTGAAACGGCCGAATGATTGGCCAAGGTCCCATCCTCCATGATTCTTTGGGCGGCTCCAGCTCCATCCGAGGCGAGCAGCGAGATCGTAACTCATTTATGTTCAAGCAATTATAGCACAAGAACAGGCGACTAGGGGCTAAAATCGCCACTTCTGAGCACGCGTTGGCGATGTTCGCCCGCGCGGTTCGGCGACGCCGAACATACGCTACCCGTTATATCTGCACTGCGCTTGGTTGCCAGCCAATTCTTCTAGTCCTATACTTCAATAGAGCGAGCCCATACCTGTTTCTGATTCGGAGAGTTATCGTGGCACATTCTTGTGACGGCAAATCGGTTCTGATCGTTGACGACGATCCTGAGATTTTGCAGGCCATCAAGCTGGCCTTTGAGGACATTGGCGCCAAGATCGAGACCGCCGCCGACGGCAACACCGCCATCGACTTGGCCATCAACCACAAGCCGGACTTGGTCGTGCTCGACGCCATGCTGCCGAAGCGCAGCGGATTCCTGGTGCTGGAGAAGCTCAAGTCTGCCAAGCAGGAAAACAAGTTTCGCATCATCATGATCACCGGCAACCAGGGCACGCGCCACAAGACCTGGGCAGAAAGCCTCGGCGTGGACGACTACATCAACAAGCCCTTCAGCATGGACACCCTGCTCGACAAAGCCGACAAGCTGCTGAGCAACTGATTGGATTGCGGATTGCGGATTTCGGATTCGCAAGGACGCCGTTCCGCGCGCTTCGGTTGTTCAGCCGCGACGCCTGCCCGAGCGACGACAGCACTCGTGAACCCGGGCGCGCCGCCCCATCCGCCACATGAGGCAACGCGCGGCCTGTCTTGATCGCGGCCTTGGTCTTGCGACGAAATGGCTTTGTTCGGCCACTGAATGTTCGCGGGGTCCGTGAATCGTGATTCGTGGTTCGTGATTCGTGGTTCGTGATTCG
>JACZTW010000142.1 GCA_022573485.1 Planctomycetota bacterium | reverse complement strand
GAACTTCCACGAAGTACACCGCTCCCGGCTGACCCAGATCCGCCGTGTGAACCTGGATCTTCCCGCGAATGATGTCGTCCCCGGCAGGATGGGCATACGGGTGGGTATGCGTCCCTGCGCCTGTTCCATCGAAGTCGATGCCCAGTGGATTGATGTCTCGGCGTGGGCCCAGCGCCGTGGTGCCGTTTCGAATCGCGGTGTAGGTATCGGCGCAGCCGATGCCCAGCGTGTCGCAGTCGGTGAACTGGCACTGATTGCAAAACTCATTGAACGCGCAGAAGCCATGCTTCAGCCAGCTCATGCCGATCATTTCAAACTGTCTGCCGTCGGGCGAAAGCCGGTACATATTCTGCGCGATAAGCGGATGGCGGTTGGTGGTCCCTCGCCGGCGCCTTCGTTCAGCCATTCGGCCTCGGCCGTCCCCATGTTGCAGGCCGTCGTTGCGGAAGAGAAGGCCGCGATGTCACCGACGACTCCGTATTCTTCATGATTGAAGCCCGATTCGCCGCCGATGCCGACCACAATGATATCGGGCATCCCACCGCCGGCGGTTCCACCAGATTGGCCCGACGCTTCGAATAGCTCGACGCAGGATGCGCCCAGTACTCGATCATTCGGGCCGGCGCACATTTCGTCCCACGCGACTTCGCAGCAGTACGGGTCGAGATCGCACACTAAATTGCAACACGCAGCATCATCACATCCGGGCGTGCCGTTGGCTTGATCGCAGGAACCCGCCTCGGGCGTGCAACTCGGATGCTCATCCCTTGCGCGCTGCTGTGCGGAGGAAGACGATTCACCCATCGACGGTTCGGCGGCGGAGCGGTCATTGTCGAGATCGAGCGCCTGCTTTTCAGCGTCACCCGCCTGCTCGTCGCGCAGAGTACAAGACACGAGCAGAAACACGAGCAGGACCGAGACAGCAGCGCTCGCCACAATGAGTCTTGCTTTGAACAACATCGATTGCCCTCCAGTTCACGTTTCTTCCGATGGCAGGTTGCAAGAGCGTAAAGCGACGCCCAATCAACGCGCTTTGGAAAATGATTCGTGATATGTGAAATGCGTACGCAAAATGCTTCGTCCCCACTCTGCGGATGAAATGTGAGCAAGTTGCTCGTTCACCCGAGGGTGGCAGGATCCCGAACGGTCGCCGGATGAGATCCTTTCAGACTGCCCATTCAGGCCATTGGTGACATGTTAGCAACTCGCCACACTGATGTCAAATTTGGCCTGATCTGCGCACGAGTGGGTTGCCGACTTTGTTAAATTCGTGCTCCCGATCCTCAGCACCACAACGCAAAGTGTTTGGTGCAAAGACGACGGATAATGTTCTATCTTCAGTCTGCAAAATGACTTACGGATGAGGCAACGGATTGTCCTTGAGGCTGCACGGCAATCGACCCCGTGGATCGTAAAGATTTATGCGGACCGTACTTGTACGCAGCCCAGCCTGACGACCTTACGCTGTAGTGATCATCTGAGGATTTTTCACAGGGCCGGCTATTCTTCGACGCACCGTCGTCTCGGAGGGATTTCGGGCCGGTCTCCGCAATCCATATGCCAATGGGGCATGGTCCGATAGGTCGATATCCGGCGGGAGGGATGTCAAGCTGGAGGTTCGTGCGTCAAAGACAACCAGAGTCGGTGTCGTAGCTGGCCGAACCACCGAGCTTCTCACACGTGCTCGCCGTCAAGGGGCCGGTGCCAGAGTCTGTACGGTAATTGAAGCGGGGCCTTCCGTAGATCGATAGTGAGTGATTTCTGCCTCAGCGGCCTGAGGCGGGGTATTGGCATCAAATCGGAAATTGTACGTCGTGCCCCAGCGCAGGGCGTTGGAATTGTTGTAATCGCCGACCACCTCCATCGCCCAAACGATCCCGGCACTGCCGCGGGTGGCCGTCCAATCGGTACCGTCGAAGTTGCCGCCGCTGTCCAAATCCCCATCTCCACTGTGGTAATCGACATCGTGGAATTCGATATTCGTCAGCAGAACGCTATCGGGAGCCGGAATAACGAAGTTGTTGGCGGCAAGGTGCGAGTTCATGTTGTGAAGGGCATACTCGTAATGCCAGGTGCCGTCGCCGTTATCAGTGACTCTGTAGCTGAGGTGAAACCGACCTCCTTGTTCGTCATCGACCGACTCAATGACGACTCCAGGATCGCTCTCCTGCCAAGCCTTCAGGGCCACCTCTTCCATCCGGATCGTATCGATATTGAGAATATCACCGGTGAACTCTGGTCCGGGGGGCATGCTCACCTTCAGCCAGGAAGCATTGTTGTGCCGACGCTCCACTGGCTCATCGTGTGTGACGTAGTGGGCTTCGACAAAGTACTCTGCCCCCGGAATACCCAGATCAGTGGTGTGAACCTGTAGACGGGCTGCGATGGTTGGGGCCCCGGACGGGCCTGCGAGTGGGTGACTGTGGGTTCCAGGGTCGTCAGGCTGGGACGAGAATCCCAACGGATTAACATCCCGCCTGGGCCCAAGATTCGTCGAACCGTTGCGGGTGGCCGTATACGTGTCGGCACAACCGATCCCGAGCGTCGCGCAGCCGGTTACTTGACAGCTTCCACAGGTCCCTTCGTTCAGCGCGCAGAAGGCGTGCTTCAGCCAGCTCATACCGATCATTTCGAACCGCCGCCCGTCGGCAGACAGGCGGTACAGATTCTGGGCGATGAGGGGGTGGCGGCTGCTGGTTCCCTCCTCATTCCCGGTCCATAGCCACTCGGCCACGGTATTTCCAATATTGCAGGCAGTGGTCGCGGCTGAGAAAGCAGCAATGTCGCCGACCACGCCGTATGCTTCATAGGAATTATCTGCTGGCTGACCGATGCGGCTGACCGCGATGTCGATCGTTCCCGGAGGAAACGCATCGCACGGTTGCCCCGGTTCGGTGCATAGTTCCGTACACGAAGCACCGAGCACACGTGTGTTCGGGCCTGCGCAGAGTTCATCCCATTCTACGTCACAGCAGAACGGATCAAGATCGCAAACCAAGTCGCAACACGCCACATCGTCGCAGCCGGCCGTGCCATTGGCCGTTGAGCAGTCCCCCGCATCCGGACTGCACGCTTCATGCAGGCAATCCTCACATTGTGTCGCCGGGCCCAGGAAAACGCCGCCCACCGCGTCGCAGTCGCCTTCAAGCAGGATCTGGCAACCACCCATGCCATCGGCATTGCAGCACGCCCCGGGCACACCTGAGCAAGGCCCCCAGGCGCCCAGCAGAACGGCCAAATCGAATGCCCCGATATCACCGTTGTGGTCGGCGTCGAGACATACACAAGTACCCGGCATGACCCCGCCCCAGCAACCCAACAATACGGCAAGGTCGAACGCTGTGGTCTCGAAGTTGCCGTTGATGTCGGTCGGGCAAACCACAGAGCAGAACTGGACAACCTCCACGAATGCCGTAGCCGAAATATCACCCGTGATGTTGTTTTGAATGCCCGCCCCGAACACACGAGTTTCGCCGTATATACCAACAGCGGGTAAATAGCTGACTACAGTGGCTTGAGTCGTCTGGAGCGCACGGAACTGAATCGTGGTCACCACCAGATCGTTCGGTCCGACGGAAACCGTCATGCCCGGCTCAACCAAAACCGTATAGATGGCGTTGCCGTCGTTGGCGGGTACATCCAGGGGTGGCTGATCGATTCCCTGGTTGATGTCGTCGGGATCATTGAGGAATCCAGCGACGGACCAGGAAGGCCCGGCACCACTGGCGTCCGCGCCCAGCAGCTCGAGGAAGCCGGGATCCCAGTTCAATATAGCGTCTATGGCGACGATGGGTTGCTCCGTGCCGTCGCTGGAATGAGCAACCAGGTTGATCTCGATCAAATCTCCGATGTCGAGAGATATGGTCTGAGATGCCGGGTCGAAGAGCAGGTCGACGTCGGCAACAACGGGGGCACAAAAGCCCAGAAGAGCCACCACAGCGGCGATGGCGACGGCTCGTGACAAGATGTTGCAGGTCATCGACGCTTCCTTCGCCTACGGATTGCGATCCGCCGGGTTTCCCGCTTTTCCCTCTTCTTTCCGTTCGTCAGATTCGCCGAAGGGTGACTTCGATGCCTCGCCGGCCCTGGTGTGCCGACGAGCAGCGAAATCGCCCTTCGGGTGCCGCGTGCCGCAAAAACTGTGTGCCGAAGCCCCGCTCCGTTGTGCAATAAATGTGGTGCGCGTCTCCGCCTGGATTCGATCCGGGCGCGCAGGGGCCACGCTTCTTTCGCCTTCTTGGCCGGTTTTCGCTCAATTTACCGGCCGATCTTTTCTGAGGCTTCCATCAGTGACGACAGGTCGTTCGGGAGTCCATTCCTCTGCTCGAACGCTCTGACATCCTTATAATCCACCACGCCGTCTTTGTTGAGGTCGGCCCGCTTCCCCAAATCTGCGGGGAGGTCCTCAACGCTGATGGCCGTCAGGAGGACTCCGCCCGATCCACCGGGCCCGTCGGCGCCCAGCGTGCAGTTACAACTGCTGAACGTCAGCCAATTGTCGGTCAAGAAGGTGTAGTCCTCCGACCCGATGATGTTGTTGTTGCTGAAGTCGGCGTCGCGCGTGACTGTATCCCAAGGGCAGCCACCGGCAGAAGCGGAGTTGCCGAACTGGGCCAGCAACAGCGTCACGTCGTTGATGTCCACGTCACCGTCGTTGTCCGTATCGCCGCCAGCCAGGCTCAGCAGCGTGTCCGCCGTATAAAAAGTGCCCGCATCCGTCAGCGTGCTGGTATCCCACTCGGTGTGCTGCTCGTCCTTGGCGCACAACTGCGTCCAAGTGCCGCAGGGAACCACGATGGTGGCCGTGGCCAGGCCGAAAGCGTCGAAGCTGAGCTCGACCACCGCCGTCTCAGCACAGTCATCCACGACGAAATGGATGCAGCGAGTCGCAGGATCCGTGACACCCGCCAGCTCGACCTGTACGTCCACATCGACGACTCCATTCACAGTCACGTCGAACGTGCATGTCGAGACCTGCCCGCAATCGTCGGTAGCTGTGTACGTCACTGTCGTGATGCCGCCCGGGAAGGTGTTACCCGGGTTGTCCGTTGAAGTGAAGCTGAGCAACCCGCAGTTGTCATCGGCCGTCGGCGCGGTCCAACTTACCACCGCGGTACAGGTGCCCGGGTCGCTACTGACTTCGATGTTGCCCGGACAACCGCTGATCACCGGAACCGTATCGTCCGACACGTTGAACACGTGGTCCACATTCGTGGAGTTGCCGCAGTCGTCAGTGATCGTGTAGGTCCGCGTGATCGTGCCGAGGCATTCCGTACCGCTCAATGCACCGGTCACCGAGGACACCGTCAGGCTCCCGCAGTTGTCACTGGCGGCCGCACCGGTCAGAGCCGTGAACTCCGCGATGGTCGTCGCGGCTGCTGGAAGATCGGTGCTGCACTCCAGCTCTGTCGTAGTCGGGGCGGTGACCGTCGGAACCGTGTCGTCCGAGACGTTGAACACGTGGTCCACATTCGTGGAGTTGCCGCAGTCATCAGTGATCGTATACGTCCGTGTGATCGTGCCGACGCATTCCGTACCAATCAACGCACCGGTCACCGAGGAGACCGTCAGGCTCCCGCAGTCGTCACTGGCGGCCGCGCCGGTCAGAGCTGTGAACTCCGCGATGGTGGTCGCGGCTGCTGGAAGATCGGTGCTGCACTCCAGCTCCGTCGTAGTCGGGGCGGTCACCGTCGGAACCGTGTCGTCCGAGACGTTGAACACGTGGTCCACATTCGTGGAGTTGCCGCAGTCATCAGTGATCGTGTAGGTCCGCGTGATCGTGCCGAGGCATTCCGTACCGCTCAACGCACCGGTCACCGAGGACACCGTCAGGCTGCCGCAGTTGTCACTGGCGGCCGCACCGGTCAGAGTCGTGAACTCTGCGATGGTCGTCGCGGCTGCATGAGACGATATCTCCGTGCTGCACTCCAGCTCGGTCGCCGTCGGGGCGGTCACCGTCGGAACTGTGTCGTCCGAGACGTTGAACACATGGTCCACATTCGTGGAGTTGCCGCAGTCATCAGTGATCGTGTAGGTCCGTGTGATCGTGCCGAGGCATTCCGTACCAATCAATGCACCGGTCACCGAGGACACCGTCAGGCTCCCGCAGTTGTCACTGGCGGCCGCACCGGTCAGAACCGTGAACTCTGCGATGGTCGTCGCTGCCGCTGGAAGATCGGTGCTGCACTCCAGCTCCGTCGTAGTCGGGGCGGTCACCGTCGGGATGGTGTCGTCGAGCGTGAGCGATGGGCTATTGACCAGGACCGTTACCAAGGGGTTGCCCTCGAAGCTCAGCGCGGACGAGAATTCACCGCCGGTCCGGAAGTCGATGGATGTCGGACCGCAATCGGCGACCACGTCAAACACCAGCGTGGCCAACAGGGCGTCAGTTGTCGTCTCCGGATCACCGAGGGCGACCGAGCCGTCCAAGTTCAGTTGGCCCGCGCTGACCTCCGCAGTGGTGATCGCCTGCATGTGTAAGGGAAATGGGGTCGACGTGTAAGTGCTCAGGTCGCCCCGATAGCTCAGCACCAAGACGTCGAATTCCAGGAACGCCTGGAAGCCGGTGACCTGGGTGATATTGCGCATCCACAATTCGACCGAGATCTGAGCGTCGCTCAGACAACCGGCCGGCACTTCCAGGGTCAGCGAGGGCGCCCCCATGGCGTTTTGAGACCCCCCCTCCACCACGGTACCGTGGCTGCCACCGGGATATTTGAAGAATCCGCCGTCGAATCGCTCCACGCGGGATGCACCCGATACGATTTCATTCGGGCTGACGCACAAAGCATCCCACGCGACATCGCAGCAGTACGGGTCGAGATCGCACACTGAATTGCAGTACGCAGAATCATCACATCCGGGCGTGCCGTTGGCCTGATCGCAGGAACCCGCCTCGGGTGTGCAACTCGGATTCTCAGCCATTGCGCGGTGCTGTGCGGAGGAAGACGGTTCGCCCATCGACGATTCGGCGGCGGAACGCGCCGTGTCCTCGATATCGACTGCCCGGCTTTGAGCGTCACCCACATACTCAGCGCTCAGATTACGCGACACGAACATAAAGACGAACAAAACCGAGACAGCAGCGCTCGCCAGAATGAGTCTTGCTTTGAACGACATCGAGAGCCCTCCAGATTACGCCTCCTCCGATAGCAGGATGCAGGAGCGTAAAGCGTCGCCCCATCAACCCGCTTCGAAGACTTTTCGTAACATGTGAAATCTGACTGAAAGATGCTCCGTTTCCACTTTGCAGATGAAATGCGAGCAAGTTGCTCGTTCACGCTAGGGGTGGCAGCATCCGGGCCCGCCGCCAGAGAAGCTCCTTTCAGACCACGTTCTTCAGATGATAGGGAAGAACTAGCATGTTATCAACTCGCCAAGATGTTGTCAAATTTTCCTGATCTGCGCGTCAGTGGATTGTCGAGTCCGTTGAATTCGCGCTCCCGCTCCTCAGCACGACCGCGCAAATCGCTTGGTGTGAAGACAATGGATAACGTTCTATCCTCAGTCTGCGAAACGACTTACGGATAACGCAACAGATTTTACATGGAGCTGTACGGTAATCGAACCCGTGGATCATAAGAATCTATACAGACAGTACTTGTGTGTAGACCAGCCTGACGACCTTGCGCTATTGTGCTCAGTTGAGGGTTTATCACAGGACCGCCTGTTCTTCGACGTGTCGTCATCTGGAAGCGATTTCGGGCCGGTCTCCTCCCTCTGAATGCCTATGGGTAGGGTCCGATAGGTTCAAATCCGGCGGCCTCGGTGACGCGTCCGGGTTGGAAGATCCTCAAGGAAGATAGGCTCCGAAATGCGGCAACAGGGCAGAACTTGTTCTATTGGTCGGTAAGTTTAGTTTGCACTTCACGGATGAAGTCGCGTACGGGTTCGGGGTGGGTGAGGTTCATGAGGTGGCCGGCGCCCTGGACGAGGTGCGTGGGCTGGGTCTTGGCGGGCGGGATCAGGAGGTCGCGCGCGCCGTGTACGTGAAACACCGGACAGGTAATCTCCGGCGGCTCGCGCCATTGCATGATCATCCGCCCGCCGCCTCGGATCAGCCGCAGGTCGCCATCGCGGACCAACTCCTTGAAGTACGCGACTTGCTCGGGCGGCATGGGTTCGAGCCAGTTCAGCGGGCGACTGCCCAGCGTGCGAACCCATTGAGTAAACGTGTCCGGCCAGACGCGACTCATCCACTCGAAGACCCGCACGCTCGAGTGCACGAAGTCGGGCGTGGTCGCGCTGGACATCAGCACCAGAGCGGCGGGTTGAACATGCCGGCACATGATCGATGCCAACATGCCGCCGAACGACACGCCGCCCAGCACGATCGGGCTTGTGGTTTCGATTTGCGCGCGCAGGCGGTCACCGAAAAGCTCTCCGATACTTCGCACCTGGCCCAGACCAAGCGCGAAATCGCTCGGATATTTACCGTCCTCACCGAACGGGGTGAGAAGGACGTGGAGAATCAACAGTACCACTTGGAGACGCGCGCGACCCATCGCTAGGGTGCGTGGCGCGGGCGATTGGCCCGCGGTTGGCAAAGAACGAAACTCGGACAAGCACGGCAGGAATGATGGAACAGACAACGACGCAAAAGGACGCTCGCCCAAGCCGCCGCCGCGGTCGCTCCCGACGACCCGTTCGTCGCGCGCGTCCTGGGCTGGGCCCAGGCGCTCAACGGCCGGAAGCAGGAAGCGTCGGCGACGCTGCTTCCATTGGCCGCCGACGATCCCGACGCTGCGTATCAACTCGCCCGCTTGATGCTTGAGGATGGCGATACATCCGGCGCTAAGCGCGCGCTCGGCAATCTGACCCACGTGCCCGTCACCGGTCCGGCCCACGAGCGGCTGGCCTCATTGCCAATCGCGCTGCCGACGCCCCAGCCCGCCGAAAGGCGCTATCCGCAAATCGCAAACATGCTCGCCGATTTCAATATGGATCTCCTGAGCTTTCACAAGAATTCGCCGGCTTTTCTTCAGGTTGACGTCGCGCTCGAGAACCCGGCTCCCGCTCAGAGCGAGCCGTGGTGGGTCCGCTTCTCGCTCAAGAACATCGCGAGTTTTGACATCACGCTCGGACCCGACCGCATGGTCAATCCCATCTTCCTGCTCTCGTTCAATGTCCAGGGAGTTCAAGAGCGTTCCTTTCCGCATTTGTTCACGATCAGCCTCGACCGAAAACGCATCCTCAAGCCCGGCGAGTCCGTCTCGATTCGGCGAACAATCGATATCGGCCCGCTTCGCCGCCAGTCACGCCGATCGCCGCAACAGCTTCTGCGGGTCACGATGACCGCTCTCTTCGACCCGCAGCGGGACGCCCGCGGCCGCTGGTCCGCCAGCCTCTCCGGACAACAGCTCGCTCCGGTTGTTTTCAACCGCGTG
>JACZTW010000003.1 GCA_022573485.1 Planctomycetota bacterium | reverse complement strand
ATTACTCGTCCTGGGCAGGGGGCAGACATGGTGGCTTCTTTGTGGATATTTTGAAGTTGTTGGAATCTAGATAAACTCCGACACGACTGCCCGATCCCCGTGGCTCGCGCGCAGCGGAGCTGTAAAGATTGTGCGGTGTTTTCCTTTGAACTAACGGCCAGCGATTCCGGCAGCAAGGCCCGCCGCGGGCGGCTTCACACGCCGCACGGCGTGGTGGAGACTCCTGCGTTTATACCCGTCGGCACCAAGGCCTCGGTCAAAGGCCTGACGCCTTCCCAAATCGTCGCCACTGGAACCGAAATCATCCTGGCGAACACGTACCACATGTTGCTGAGGCCCGGGCCCGAGGTCGTCGCGGAGTTCGGCGGACTGCACGGCTTCATGGGCTGGGACAAGCCGATCCTGACCGACAGCGGCGGATTCCAAATCTTCTCGCTGGCATCGCTGGCCAAGATCAGCGACGAGGGCGTGACGTTTCGATCGCACATCGACGGCGCGAAGTTGAAGCTCGATCCGCAATCCGCCATCGACGTGCAAAACAAGCTGGGCGCGGACATCATCATGGCTTTCGATCAATGCCCGCCCTACCCGTGCGAGCGAAGCCAAGTCGAAGAGGCAGTCTCGCGAACGCTGCGCTGGGCGCAGGCCTGCCGCCAGGCTCACACGCGGGAAGATCAGGCGCTCTTTGGGATCGTGCAGGGCGGGGTGTATGAGGACCTGAGGATGCGCTGTGCGGCGGAGCTGTGCGAACTGGATTTCCCGGGCTATGCGATCGGCGGGCTGTCCGTGGGCGAGTCGCACGAGCAAATGATGGAAGTGTTGGACTACCTGCCGGACGAGCTGCCCGAGGATCGCCCGCGCTACCTCATGGGCGTGGGCATGCCGAGGGACATCGTAGAGGCGGTCCGCCGCGGCGTGGACATGTTCGACTGCGTGCTGCCCACCCGCAACGGGAGGAACGCCCAAGCCTTCACTGCCAACGGGCCTGTAAAGCTCCGTAATGAGCAGCACAAGACCGCGGATCAGCCGATCGAGGACGGCTGCGATTGCCATGCTTGCACGCACTTCAGCAGAGGTTATATTAGGCACTTGTTTGTGGTGGACGAAATGCTGGGACCGATTCTGGCCTCGATCCACAACATCCGATTCTACCAGCGGTTGATGGTTAGGATTCGGGAATTGATCGAACAGGACAATCTACAGGCCATTTATTCAGAATACCCCGTCGCCACTTGAGCGCGACTCTCATGGATAGGATTTTGACGTGGAAAACATGAATCAATCGATGATCGAACTCGTGGCCCAAACCCCTGTTCCCACCGGCCCTCCTACTCAGCCAGGCGGCACAGGCAAGTCAGCCGGTGGCTTCCCGAACATTTTCTTTGGCTTGATGCTGGCCATGGTCGTGTTTTACATTTTTCTGTTCAGAGGCCAGGGCAGGAAGAAGAAAGAGCTCGCCAAAATGATCCAGGGATTGAAGAAGAACGACCGCGTCGTGACGATCGGGGGCATTGTCGGAACCGTGGTCACCACGAAAGAAGACGAGATCGTGGTGCGCGTCGACGAAACCAACAACACAAAGATGACGTTCGTTCGTCAGTCTATTCAGCGCGTGATCACCGGCGATACGGAAGAAACTTCACGTTAGACAGTGGGCCGACTGAGCTTGGCGGATGGTCCGCGATCAAGAACGGACAAAGTCAGCTCCGCAGGGATTCCATCAACTCATCGTGCAGCGGCTGGCCGCCGGCCAGAAATGCGATGTTCTCGCCTTCATACCGTTCGGGGTCGACGGGAAAAATGGTCTGCCCAGTCGGCGACGTCACGCACCCGCCCGCCTCGGTGACCAATATCGCCCCCGCCGCGACGTCCCAGAGCTTAATTTCCTGAGCGAAACAGGCATCCAGCGCCCCGCAGGCGGTCAGGGCCAGATTCAAGCAAGTTGAACCAATGTGGCGCAGGACACCCCGCGAAGCCCAATCCTGATAAATCGCAGCCGGCAGAGGCGTTCGCCTCGGTGTGGGGATGCCCAGGAGTGGGCCGTCCGACCAGTCGGCGGCTGAGACGTGCATCCGCCGCTCACCGGCGAATGCGCCCCGCCCTTT
Source organism: Planctomycetota bacterium (assembly GCA_022573485.1). Lineage (GTDB taxonomy): Bacteria > Planctomycetota > Phycisphaerae > UBA1845 > CAIVHJ01 > JACZTW01. The sequence goes on along the minus strand of JACZTW010000003.1, from coordinate 32,598 downwards.
GATCGCAGTGTAGGTGCGGTCACAGTTGGGATCGTGGATTACGCCGACGACCGGCACACCGCGATCCATCAGGGCAATGGAGACACAATAAAACGGCAACCCGTGTACGTAATTCCGGGTGCCGTCCAACGGATCGATCACCCAATAGTATTCCGCGCTGCCGCGCCCGGTTGCTTCCGAAGCAATCGAGGCGCTTTCCTCGGCCAGTATTCCATGCTCCGGGAATTCGCGCGCTGCGTGATCGACAATCAACTGCTGCATTTGAATATCGACTTCGGTGACGAGGGATTGATCGCTCTTTGTGGAGGCGGCGAAGTCTGAGCCCTGGCGAGTGCGGGCCAACTCCCCTGCTTCGCGTGCCCACGCCTTCGCGCGGGTCAGGATGTGTTGCAGGTCAACAGGCGCCATACTGCGTCCGCGGAGCGCGGTGAAGACTCAACGCACTCGGCCCATGAATTGCAGAAAGGTTTCCTGCGTGAAAATCGGGATCGACAGTGCCTGGGCGTCGTTGATGGCTGCGGTGTAGGTGTCCTTCTTGCGACTCTGATCGTCGTGGACGGCCTGGTTCTCCGGACTGGGGTTACTGGAAAGGCGCAGCACTGCGGGGCGCGCTCCGGCGATCACGAAGTCAATCCGGGCGCTGAGTTCGTCGGCGATGAGGCCACCGTTTTCTTTGATGAGCGCTTGGAGCGTCGCTTTCCCGTTAGGATCGTCCCGGCCGTCGTAGTCAAAATCAAACTTGCCGAGCACATAAAACGTCAAGCTGCGTCCTCGGTCGTAGACCGGATTGGCTATGAGGTCGCCTTCGAGGATGGGGAACAGTGCATTGTCCCGCAAAATACGGCATGTCGAGACGTTTTCGTCGATATCGATCACCTCGATGGTGGCCTTCGCCTGGCCGGAGCTGGGAATGCCCGTGTCGGGCGGGTAGACCGCGAATCGAATGCCGAGCACCAGGCGATCACGGGCGCCCAGGTTGATGAACACGGTGTCTTCACCGGGCTTGGCCATCAGCACCTTGCCGTCCGTCTGGCGTGCGGCCATCAAGCTCTGCGGCAGGATTTGAAACTCGCGGAGTTTGTGTTGCAGTTCCCGGGCGCGGTCCGCCTTCTTGCTCAGCTCCTGAGAGAGTCCAGTGATTTGGCCGCGTAGTTCCTGCTCCGCAGCGAAGCTGGCATCCGCGCGATCCTGGGTTGACTTTTCAAATGCGGCGAATTGATCTTCCTTTTGCTGCCGATAGCTCTTCCATTCCTCATCGATGACATCAAGCCGGGCCCGGAGCGTACCCACCTCCTGCTCGAATTCCTTACCCAGGTTCTCGTTCGTCTCGATGAGCATGTCGATTTGCTCTTGGCGGTCGGCGGCCGTCTCATTGGCCCGCTGATGTGCTTCATGTTCCGCTTTGTACAGGTCGTACATCGTGGTCAGCGCGTCGACGAGCGGTCTTTCAACCACGGCGGAAGGATCATCCAGGATTTCGTCGTCCTCCATCATGTTCCACAACCCGTTCAATTGGTTGTCGTGGAGGCGGGCCGCCAAACCCGGAGCGGGCGTGGCCGACTCGGCTGAGATGATCTCGCCCAGATCAGCCATTTCGTCGTGCATGAGCTTGGCGACAGATTTCCCTCCGGTCGCCTGATTGAACCAATCGGCCCAGGCGCCCTGTCTCTCGCCGGGCGTCATGAGGCGCTGCGCATCACTGTTTGCCTTGTCTGCGGCGGCCTTGAGCTCTTCCTGGTTGGTCCACAATACGACCAAGAGCACGAGTGCGATCAAGGCGATGCCGACCGATACACACATGCCCACGAGAAGACCAGTCGGACTCGCTGCCGGGGGTCTGCCTGCCATTCACGGGCCTCCCATTCAGCCAATTGTCAACAAAGGATGATGCGCGCTGTCCGGGGTAGGCGGACGCACACTGACACACTATTCGATTCTCGGCATCCGGCCGGCGTTTGTCAAGCGCCGATACTCCGTATTTCCGAGCAACGCATGATGTTAGAGCGGGTGCCGGCCTCGCGGTGCCCCCTCTCGCCGGGCGGAAAAGCAGACAGCGGTACGTCGGCAACAAGGGGCGCCGGGACCACATCTTCGTTGTCGAGATTGTTTAGAAGTTTCTCAGGGGCAGGGCCCCCAACTGCCCAGCAGCTCTGCCAGATCGGCGGCGCCGATGGTGCCGTCGCCGTTCAGGTCGGCTGGGCAACCCGCGCAGGCGCCCCAGTTCCCCAGAAGCATCGCCAGATCAAATGCCTCTACCGTGCCGTTCCCGTCGAAGTCCGCCGGACAGGGCTCGGCAGTCGTGATGATGCGCGGATTGTCCATGCCCAAGTCCCAGCCTTGGAAAATGAAGAAGAAGGTCGGATCGCCGTAGAAGTATCGCAACTGGGCGACATTCGTGATTACATCGTTCCAATCCGGATCGACGGGTGAGTTCGGTCCGAAGATGACCGTCTGCCAGCCGATCGGCAAGGTCTCGGACTGCGAAGGAATCTCGAAGTCGTAACTGAGCCAACCCTGGCCCACCAAGGGCACGTTGTCCGGCCCTATCAAGTACGCAGCCCAGTCGTCGCTGAAATCACCGGGCGTGGAGTTATCGCTGATCAGCATCACCGTCAGCGGGCGACCGCCGGCGCTGAAATCGACGTCGAAGAGGATGAGGTCGATACCGACTGAAGTGACACGCATTTCACGATAATTGCCCGTGAATTCCGAGGCCGCGCCGAACGCGGTACGAGGTCTGGGCGCGAAGGTGTCAAGAAATGAGTCGTGGAAGAACCACGAGGGATTGCCCCCGAACGGTTCGATAGCTCCGTTGGGCGATCCGAATGTCCAACTGCCTTCGTTTGAACCCCCATCAAAGGATTCGATAAACGTATCGGCGGAGGCCGGGGATGTCGCAAAAACCATACACGACGACAAAAGCAAGGCGGTGTGCTTCATGTTTGCTTCCCTCGACCAGCATCATCCCCAGAATCGATACTACTGCCATGCTATCGACGCTGCCGATGCGGGTCAATGGAATACGGTCGTGTTTAGCGGCTTTTCCGACCCGTGCGAGGGATCTGCCACGTGTGGAAGCGAAGGCTGGAATAGTGGGGATTGGCCAGCGTGGCTACGGACATACTCCCGCACCCAGAGCCGTGCGCGCGGCGTTGACGGAATCGTGGAGGTCGAACAAGACGTCGATTCGCGTCAATTTCAAAGACGCCCGAATGTGGCGATTCATGCCGACGAGAAGGAATTTGCGACCTTGATCGCCGAGACTCTTGAGCGTCTTGACCAACACGCTCATGAGCATGCTGGGAATGAACTCAACCTCCCCGAGATCGAGTATGACGTTGAACTTGCCCGCCATTGTCGCCTGGGCGGTAATGCGGCGCTCCAGTTTGTCGAGCACCATGTAGTCCAATTTCTCAGACTGCACGCCGACGACCAGAGCTTCCGGCAAAGTTTCGAAGGTCATTTCCTCAAAGTCCGACATGCAGCACCTCGTCACTGAGCTTCCGAACAACTTGCCCGGCATTCTCATCGGCCCTGGGCCGGTGGGAGTTGAGCACTGCAATGATCTGAAGTACGATGCCCTCATGCCCGAGTCGCTGTACCTTCTTGACGGCCATGCACAGATTTATCGCGCCTACTATGCCCCATTTCGCGATTTGACGAGCCCCTCCGGCGAACCGACGCGGGCCACCTACGTCTTCTTTTCCATGTTCTTCAACCTGCTCAAAGACCGAAAACCGACTTATTTTGCAATGGCCGTTGATTCAATCGATTCGGCGAAATCGCGGCGTGAGATCTACCCGGAATACAAAGCGACACGCGAGCCGCCGCCGGATGATTTGCCGCCCCAGATCGAGCGCATCGTCGCGTCACTAAAAGCGATCGGCATGCCTGTATTGTCCGTCGCGAACTATGAAGCCGATGACATACTGGCGACCCTGGCGCGGCGTTTCGAGAAGCAAAGTATTGAGACGTTTCTGGTCAGCAAAGACAAAGATTTTGAGCAGCTCATCAGCGAACGAGTGAAGCTCTACGATCCTGCCAAAGACGCCGTAATCGACGCGGCCGCCCTTGAAGCCTCCAAAGGCTATCTGCCCGACAAGGCCATCGAGATTCAGAGCCTCATGGGTGATAACGTCGATGACATTCCGGGCATCGTCGGCGTCGGAATCAAGACGGCAGCAAAGCTCATTGCCAAGTACGGCACCGCGGAGGCTGTCATCGAACATGCCGACGAATTGACGCCGAAGATGAGCGAGAAAGTCAAAGCCTACGCGCCGCATTTGGCGACCACCCGCAAACTCGTGACCTTGCGGGCCGATCTGCCGGTGGAATTCGACCTCGAACAGGCCAGGGTTACGGCGCTGAATTTTGCGGAGCTGGAGCCCGTCTTCAGGGAGCTGGGCTTCACACGCCTTTTGGAACAGCTCGACTTGATCGTCGATCGCGGGGGCACGACACGTGAAACGCCGCCCGAACGCAGCGTCGCTCCGATCGCATCGTCCGCTGATACCGAATACGTACTGGTTGACACTCCCGAGAAGTTGGCAGCGCTCGTTGGGCAACTGCGGCGGCAAAAGATCTTCGCTTTCGACACCGAGACGACCAGCCTCAATCCAGTCGCTGCGAATCTCGTCGGCATCTCGATTAGCTGGGAGGCGGGCAGAGCGTTTTATGTCCCGGTACGTGGCGTTGGCGGTGACACTTTGCCTCAGGATGATGTTGTTCGCGCGCTGCGGCCGATGTTTGAAGACGCGACAGTTGCCAAGTGTGGCCAAAATATCAAATACGATTTAATCGTGCTGGCGGAGGCGGGAATCGCCGTCGTGGGCGAGTTGTTTGATTCGATGGTGGCCAGTTTCCTGCTCGATCCGCTGCGTCGATCGCACTCCATGGACTGGCTGGCTCGGGAATTGTACGACCATACCATGATTCCGATTTCCGATTTGATCGGTAAGGGCAAGAAGCAAATTACCATCGACAACGTCGATATTACGCGTGTTTGTGAATATGCGGCGGAGGATGCGGATTTCACGTGGCGGTTTTATGAAACCCTGCGACCCCAGCTCGATGAATCATCGTTCTTGCCGCTGTTTGCGGAAACCGAGATGCGTCTGGTGCAGGTTCTCGCACAAATGGAGCGCAACGGAGTCGCCCTGGACGTTCCATTGCTGGTTGAAATGGGAAAGGACCTCGAGCGCCAGCGTGTTGAAGTCACCGCGCAGATTTACGCAGAGGCCGGCCGCAACTTCAATATCGATTCCACGAAGCAACTGGCGGAAGTGCTCTTTGATGAACAGGGGCTCCGCGTGGTTAGAAAGACCAAGACCGGCCGGAGCACGGACGCGGATTCCCTGGGCACGCTGGCGTCGGAGACGGACCATCCGCTGCCGGAGTTAGTGTTGCATTACCGCGAGTTGACCAAGTTGAAGAGCACATATGTCGACACATTGCCCAGGATGGTCTGCGCGAAGACCGGAAGAGTACACGCCAGTTACAACATGATCGGTGCGGTCACGGGCCGGCTGGCATCCAACGACCCTAACCTGCAAAATATCCCGATTCGGACCGCTCTGGGCCGGCAGATCCGCAAAGCTTTCGTCGCCGGCAAGCCGGATCATGTGCTGCTGACGGCGGATTACTCGCAGGTCGAATTGCGTTTGCTGGCGCATTATTGTCAGGACGCCGCATTGGTTTCCGCGTTTGAGCGCAATGAAGACATCCACCGGTTTGTGGCAGCGCAGGTCTTCGGAGTTGATGCGGCAGAAGTCACGGCCGATCAAAGAAGTCGGGCCAAGGCAGTCAACTTCGGCATCATTTACGGGCAGTCGGCCTTCGGCCTGTCCCGCACCACGGGCATGTCCGTGCCGGAGGCCCAGAATTTCATCGACATGTACTTCATGCGCTACCCCGGTATTCGATTGTTCATCGACGAGTGCGTCGAAAAGGCCAAACAGACGGGATATGCCACGACGATCCTTGGCCGCCGCCGGCCCGTGCCGGAATTGCAATCACGCAACCGACAGCAGAGAATGCTGGGAGAGCGCCTGGCGGTCAACACGGTGTTGCAAGGTTCCGCCGCCGATCTCATCAAGAAGGCCATGATCGACGTGCATGATCGAATCAAGGAGAATCCCGCCGGACCTCGAATGCTCATTCAAGTACACGACGAACTCGTGTTCGAGGTGCATGAGGACAGCGCAGCGTGTGAAGCCGAGAAGATACGGGAGCAAATGTGCAGCGCCCTGCCGCTGAAGGTGCCTCTGGCCGTGGATACGTGTTGGGGTCGGAACTGGCTGGAAGGCAAGTCGCATTGAACGAGCGAGGAAAAGATGACGAATGAAGATGCCGGAGCATTTAGGGCTGCCCTGGTGATCGATCAGCGGACCTTCGATCGCCTGGGCCCCGTCATCGAGCATCTGTCGGTCGGCTTGCTTGATTTCGTCAGCGAGGTCATTCTCATCACGCCGGCCACCGCGGCGCGGCGACTGTCGCTGGGCCCGGTGCGGGTGATCGAGCATCCGCGATTGCGCTGGCCTATGCGCGATCGGACTGTCCAGCAGATCCTCAGCGAATTGAAACGCCAGCCGCCGACGGTGATCCATGCCATCACGAGCCGATCGTTCGGATTGGCTGATGAATTGGCATTGGAGACTGGACGACCACTGGTTGGGCACTTGTTAGGCTCCGAAGACCTGCACCCCAAAGATTCGGGCGTCTTCGGTCGCATGAAGAAGCTCATCGCTGCGAGCAAGCCGCTGCTCGAGGCGGCCTGCGAGCGTCACTTGCTGGATGCGGAGGACATTGTGCTGGTCAGGCCCGGTCTGCTGCCGGCGTCGGCGCCGACCTGCTTCGATCACGAGGACCGCATCCCCACGATGCTGTGCATGTCGGCATTCGAGTCTTCGACGGGTGTCGATCGGCTCATTCGAGCGACCAAGATCCTCATCACCGAGAAGCACGATCTGATGCTGTTTCTAGTCGCCACGGGGCGCATGGAATCACGTTTGCGAAAGTTAGTCGAGAAGGAGAACTTGATCAAGCACGTCACCATCGGCTTGCCGCTTACGAATTGGTCCGCCGCCATGCGGGCCGCCGATATTTTCGTCGTCCCGGGTGACGTCGACCGCGTTGATGTTCGGCTGCTGCATGCCTTGGCAGCAGGTATGGCCGCCGTGACCGGAGCCATGCCCAATTCAGACTTCGTGATCGACAACCGCACCGTCCTGGTTCGCCCGGACCCTTCATCCGAAGCACTGGCCGGGGCCATTCGCCAACTGCTCAGGGACCGCGCCGCCGCCCGCCTGCTGGCCAGCCGGGCCTTGGAGCACTGCAAGAACAAGCACTCACTTAGCGAGATGGCCAGGGAGACTGCGAGAGTGTATCGCGAGGTTAGTGAGCTGGAGCGCGGAGCGAACCTGAGTCACTGACCGGCATCGAGCAAGCCGGGACCCGTCAACTGAATTCTCAGTTCCAGGAGATACCGGCCGAGGATCTCGTCTTGCGGATGTTCTTTCGCGGCATTCTCGGCTTGCACGAGGATCTGTGCCGGATTGGCGCCCTTCGCAATTGCGTCTTCCCAGTGCTTTACACACTCCGACAGATCTCCGGCCTGCATGGCCAGATTAGCCTTGAGCATGGCCGCAACGGGCTTGATTTGCGGCGCCACTTGACTCGTCTGACACAACTCATCGAATCGATCCAGGCGCGCCGGGAGATAGTCCGGCCTGCGCGGCGCATCAAAGGAGGACAGCAACTGGCACAGCGACAGATACCGAGAAGCCATCCCCGCCCGCATGGCTTCCGGCTTGAGTTGATCGCGCCCGACCATGAGATCGAGCGCGGCCTGCTCCTCGCCGGCAGCGAGGTAATACATCGCTAGCCGTTCGCGCATCCGCATTTTGACCGGCTCCGCCTCGTGCGACGCGGGCAGCAGCGACATGCCCTTGAGGGCGATCTCCACGGCTGCTTGCGGATCGCCGGGGCTATTCAGGAACGTGAAATGGGCGAGTTCGCGGTGAGCGATGGCATACGCGATGGGGAACCTCTCGCGCTCCTTTTCCGTCAGATTCAAGGCGTTGCGGGTGTAGGCGCGCCCATCAGCAAATTCCCCCCTGCCGGCAGCGACCCAAGCTGCGATTCGAAGTTTCTGGGCTGCATAGCGGACCGGTGCGTTGCCCGCCGGCTGGGCAATTAGCGTCGCCAGCGCTTCGGTGAGGATCGGCTGAAATTCCGTGTTGAAACTTGGGCGCTGTGCCATTTCCTGGACCAGTTGGTAATACCGCTCATCGACCTGGTGATACTGCATGGGCGGGCAAATGAGCTCGACAACCTCGCGCACGCTGAGTTCGCCTGAGAGTTCGAGGATGTGCCAAGCCAAGCCCGCATCGTAGGGCTGCCGCTCATGCTCTTTGGTAAGCGCCGCCAGCGCCGCCTGCCGGTATTGCTCTGCCCGCGCCAGATCGCCCGTGGCGAGCGCCACGCGCCGCATGAGTTCGAGCGCCTCGCCGGCGAGGCGGTACGTGCCGTAATACTGTGTCGTCTGCCGGGACAGATGATCAACCAGTTCGAGGACTCTGCTTGCCCGGCTGACAGCTTCTTGCCCAGCCGACAACAATTGTTCGGCGGGCATGGGATTCTGTGGATCGGCATCAGCTCGGGCGCGCGTCAGGAAATCCTGCATCGCTGCTTCGGCGATCCGCAAATGACACCACGCCTGCGTGGCGTATGCGGTGAGCTTGCGGCTCGGATTCAGGCGGTAGCGGCGGGCGAACTCCAGGTCTGTGGTCGCGGCGTCCCATTGCCGCTGCTGGAGTTTCTCTTGGAAATCATAAAGCGCCCTCGACGCCTGAAAGTCCAGAAGCGCGCTGGTGCTAACGAGCAAACCCAGCGCAGCCACACAGGCTGTCAGCAGGCCCCGAAGCACCGCCCTGCCCTTCGGCGCCGCTGCCGGCGGTTCGCTGGAGCGGCCTGCCCCAATGACCGCCCAGGTCAGGCCCAACACCGTGTAGAAGATGGTCGGCAACCCCGCGACGCGTAAGGCCACATCAAAACATTCCTCCGTAATCAGCGCGACCAAAGAAGACAGCAGCCCAATGAGCAACCAACGCAGATGCGGAGTCGAGTCGCGGCGCAAAGCCTGAACGCCGGCCCAAAAGGTCAGCGCGAAACAGCCCAGCGTGATGACCAGACCGACGCTGCCCAGATCGACGCACGTCTCCAGCCATTCGTTATGAGCATGAGACAGCCGCGCATGGAGCGCCCGAGGATCATCGAGCACGTCTTGAACGGTGAGTGAATCACCCAGAAGTGCGAAGCTCCCCTGCCCGTGGCCTACGGCCGGCGCCTGTTCAATCAGTTGCGCGGCATAATCCCAGGCATACAGGCGCGTCCGGATCGTCTCGGAGCGATGTTCCAGAATGGGGCCAAGCCACGCAACATAGCCGATGACCACGCTGACCAGGGTGAGTGCGGCCACGGCACTCTTGGCCCCCCTTCCGCGAACGGCGAAGAACACAATCGCGACGAATCCCGCCGCCAGGCCGACGTACGTACTTCGCGGATCCGCCAAGAACGTTCCCCAAAGGAGCGGCACGAGCGCTCCGGCACAAAGGCCAAGGCAAATCAAGGCGCGGCGTTGACCTCGCAGCAGCGCGCTGAAGCTCGAAGCGATCCAGCAGAAGCAAATCAACACGGCGGGCATCAGGCAGGCAGCGAAGAACAAGGGATTACCGATCGGGTATCCGGCGCGCATCGTTCTGTTGCGTTCGTAGTAATACGCGACTGCCAGAGCAGCAGTCAAAGTCAGCACGACCGCCAAGCCGCTTACCGCCACCCGGCAGGCCCGGCCGTTGAGCCCGTGGCGGATCGCAAATACCCACAGGCACTGGCCGAGGAGGAGAATGGACCCTCCGATGGCCAACTCCGCCATCGGCGCCCACAAGCTGCTCAGAAACGACATTGCCAACAGGAGAACCAAAAGCACCTGAGCCCCCTGAAACGCGTCGATTTGCTTCTGCAAGTGACTGACGGGTTGTTCCGCGGGCTGATCTTCCACGAGCGTGAAATCCCGTTCGCGTGAGCGTGAAGCGGCGAACAGTCCCAGCGACACGATCATCGCCCCCACGCCGCAAGCGATGCCGAACACCAGATTCTTGACGCCTATCCCGAGCGGCGTAGGGATGCTAAAATCAAACGCCAGTGCGTCGGTCAGCGCCTTTAGCACCGAGCCATCCGCCCACGGCACTGCCCCATCCGGGGTTCGTTCGGGTGGCGGACTGTTCAGAAAGCAGACCGCGAAGCACGTCGCGATGACCACGAAGATCATTACCACATTGAGCGGCGTGAGGTCTCCCTGTGCGCGCTGTTGATCGTCTATGTCTGCGGGTGGGTTGGTTCCCAAGGTATTTCCGGTTGGCTCTGGTTGTGGTTTGTCTCTCGGGCCCAGGCAAAGAGCAAGTCGCTGAGACGGTTCAAATAGTGAATGATTACCGGGCGAACTTCTTCCGAACTCGCCAGGGTGATCACGGCCCGCTCCGCCCGGCGACACACGCTCCGGGCCACGTGCAGACGGGCGCCCCCTTCCGATCCGCCGGGCAGGATGAAATTGCGTAAGGGCGGCACATGATCGGTCGATTCATCGATCCAGCTTTCGAGGCGCTCGACCTCCGCATCCTCAATGGGTACGAACGAGGGACGGGCTGTGTTCCCAGGAGTCGTGGCCAATTCGGCTCCGATTGCGAACAACTGATGCTGGGCGTGCTGAAGGCGTTGCACGCGGGCTTCTTCCGCTGCGCAACCGCACCAGCCGAGCACGGCGTTGAGTTCGTCGATTTCGCCGTAGGCCGACACGCGGACGTGATCCTTGGGCACTCGGCCCCCACCGATCAGCCCCGTGGTGCCGTCATCGCCGGTCCGGGTATACAACTTCACGCGTTCGGCCTCCAGAATTCTGCGCTTATCGTATCCAAACCCCGCAGTGATGTATATCCCGGCCGACGCCGGTGAAACAGCATCGTCCCGGCGGCATTGCGAGCTGAGAATTCGGGTGCCTGGAATCGGCTGAAGACCCCGCGCGGGCGCTTGGGGCTCAGATGGATGTCTGACAATTGCGCGCCGTCAGCTAGTGCTTGAAATGCCGGGTGCCCGTGAAAATCATGGCCACGTCTTGCTCATCGCAGGCTGCGATCGTCTCGGCGTCCCGCTTTGAGCCGCCCGGCTGAATGATGGCCTTCACGCCCGCCTCGATCAGCAAGTCCGGCCCGTCTCGAAATGGGAAGAAAGCGTCAGAGGCCGCCACCGCGCCGGCGAGTTGGTCCGCGTGCCCATTCTCCTTCGCCAGCCACGTCGCGATCCGGCAACTCATCACCCGTGACATTTGCCCCGCGCCATTGCCGATCAACATGCCGTCCTTACAAATCGAGATCGCGTTGCTCTTGGTATGCTTGCACACCAGCCAAGCCAACCGCAAATCGTCCAGCTCTTGATTTGTTGGCGCTCGCTTCGTGACGGTCTTCCATTCATCTTCGTTAAGCCCGACCAAGTCGCGGCTTTGAACGAGCATTCCGCCGCTGATGGATTTGTATTCGAGTTCGGGATCGGGATCGAACGGTTTCCCTAAATCCTCGACGGCAAGGAGCCTGACGCGCTTTCCCCACGCTTTGGCCTTGCGGATGACCTCGATGGCGCGCTCCTCGAACGCCGGCGCAACCCAGACCTCGACAAAGAACCCGCCGGCACCGGCCGCTTTGCCCCACTTCGCGTACGTGTCCATCACCGTACCGGCAAACCCCGCATCGACCTCGAAATTACAAGCCAGTATTCCACCCATCGCAGCGTTGTGATCGCCGAGGAAAGCCTGCTGATAAGCCTGGACTCGATTCTCCGCCACGGCTGCACCACAGGCGTTGGTGTGCTTGATGAAGACACACGCGCTTGCTTCGGACCACCCGCGAGACAACTCACCACACAGTTCCAAGGCCGCGTGCGCATCTGCGTAATTGTTGTACGAAGTCTTGTTTTGCTGCCCTTCTAAGTCAGTGTCCGCCGCGGTCAGATCATTGGGCCTATCGCCGTCTACGGACCCATACAGCAGACCCTTCTGGTGCGGATTCTCGCCGTATCGCAGCCGCCCCTCACACCAAAGCTGCAGGAGATGAACATCGGATTCTTGCTCATCCTCGTTGAATCCGAGCCACTGTGTGATGGCTGCATCGTATCGCGAGGTAGCCCAGAAGGCACCGAACGCGCCAGAGCGGAGGAAGTCGTCATGGCTGCAGTATTCTGGCTCGCCGCGCAGTTGCCGCAGTGTTATGTCGTACAGCCCTGCCCCTTCCACTACCAATACATGTTTGTGGTTCTTCGCCGCAGCGCGGAGTAGGCAGGGGCCGCCGATGTCGATCATCTCGATGGCCTGTTCGAACGTGCAATCGGGATCGGCGACGGTTTCCTTGAACGGATAGAGGTTCACCACAACCATGTCGATCGGTTCGATGCCCTGCTCTGCCAATTGTCGCATGTGCTCGGGATTGTCGCGGTCGGCGAGGATGGCGGCGTGGATCTTCGGGTGCAGCGTCTTGACCCGGCCGTCGAGCATCTCGGGAAAGCCGGTGATTTCTTCAACGAGCGTGACGGGAACAGTGTTTTCTTTCAATAAGGCTGCGGTACCGCCGGTGGAAATGATCTCGATGCCCAGCTCAACCAGCCCGCGAGCGAACTCGACGATACCGGTCTTGTCATGGACGCTGATCAGCGCCCGCTTGATCTTGCGCTCAGGCATGTTTGGGGACCGTACTCAGTTCTCGTTGCTCACCGGCATAGCATCGCTCTTGCTGCGTAGCAAGTCAATCAGCCTCGGTCCCTGCTCGGCGACGGTGTCCTCGGCCGACATGCTCGTCTGTGCCGCGACGCGCCCTTGACTTGTCTGGCGGGCCTGAACATCCTCGAACCTCAAGTACGGGATCGACTTGTGCTGGGCGCACATCAGCCGGCCGTCACGGCTGCCCAAGTACATGGCAGCGCTGGCGGTGTTGCGGGCCACCAATTCCACGTTTCCCGCATCCATCCTACTTTGCACGCGGCCTGTCAACTGGTTGGCGCCGACAATTTCGCCATAGCGGGACAGTATGTAGATTTGATCGTCCGAAGCGGAGATGAACTCAGCCGCGTCGGGGGCGTGCCAGAGTTGCTTTCCCGTGTCGGTGTGGACCGCGTAAATGCCGTTTTCCTCGACTTGTTGATAAAGCGTCTCACCGATCAAGACGGGCTGGCTCCGGATCATGCCCGGCGTGCGAAAACGCCACAGCCCTCTGCCGGTGTTAACATCCAACTTGTAAAGATTGTGATCGCCGGATCCAAAATAGACGCCCGTGCTGTCCACATAGATGTCCGCCGTAATCGGAGCAATTCCTTTGAATACCCAGAAACGACTCTTGTCATAGGAATCGCAGGCCCGAATCTTGGCGTCCTGTGACGCGAAAAACAGACCGCCTCCCCAGAGCACCGGTGACGACACCGTGATCGCTTGAGTTCTGATCCGCCATTTCTCGATTGCCGCCACACCTCCGCCGGAAGGCACGAGTTCGATGCAGTGCAGCATCGAGTCGAGCCCGCAGACATACGTGCGTACGCCGTCGCTCAATGCGGAAGTCGAGGGAATGAAGTCCAGATCGAGAGTGGCGACTTGCTCGCCAGTGGCGCGGTCGAGCCACTTGATTGTTTCGGAGGTCGACACGAGTGTCAGATCCCGGCCCCAGAAGCTGCGGACGTGGGTCGGCTGAAAGATGCGATTGCCCGGACCGCCGAGGTTCACTGCCCACCGAATCGTCCCTACGTCAGCATGCACGGCATAGAGATTCGAGCGCGCCGTGACGGCGTAGATGTTCTCCTCGACCAAGTACACTCGCGAGACCACGTCGTCGGCCAAGAGAGGCAGCTGCACTTGCCAGAACTTGTAGTGCTCGACTTGGGCAAGGTCGGGGCTGGTGATCAAATCCTGGCCGACCGCTGGCAGCGTCACCAGCACGAACACCACTGCACCTAAGATATTGGTGTGCTTGGGCATAAAGAACTCCTGGTCTATGAACAATGCGGGAATCGTCGATCGAGGCTTCGTCCCCTTCATTCTATCCGAAACAGCGGCAATAAGTCTAATTCTTGTTTCCGCCGGCACAGCGGGCCATTTTATTCTGGAGCACACCCTGCGTTCGTTCTGCCCGATCCCCATGAATTCCCCCATGTTTCGGAGGGCGTGGGGCTGCCTAACAGGAACGGTACAGGTGGCTTGTTGGGCCAGAACAGGCTCTTCTAATAATATGGCTGCCCGCGAAACTCGGCATTGACACTAGGCCATACGCGTTGTAGAATTTATGCGGATAATGGTTCGGAGAGCTTCGCGAACCAAGCAGCTATTATAATATCCACACTATTACCGGACTGGCCTACCACGGGCTCGTGCGTCCGTATTCATTCCAGCGAAGCCCTCACTCGGTGATATTAAACCGTTTCCCGACTGCGAAATTGACGCAGATGTTGTATCTGCGTAGGTTTGTGTTTCAGAGGATGGCGGCGTTCGCCTTCCGCGTTTCCGATGTTCGGGCAGGTCGCTCGTTGTGACCGTGCCCGAGTGAAAGCTCGGTTTGGGTGACATAGTGTCGACGCATCAGATGCTGGAGCCGCTCGTAATTGTCGGCCCATGCTATCATCCGTTTTATTCGAATCACCGTTGATGCGGCGAAACTGCCTTGCGTCAAACCGTCGTTCACAACAATGTGCTTTTGCACAGGAGGTTCTCATGCGACGAACCAAAGGATTCACATTGGTCGAACTCTTGGTGGTCATCGCGATCATCGCCCTGTTGATCGCGATCCTGCTGCCCAGCCTAGCACGGGCCCGGGAGTTGGCCAAGCGCACCGTCTGCGGCACGAATCTGAAAGCCGTGGGCAGCGCAACCGTCATGTACGGCAATGACAACGCGGGCTCGTGGATGATTCCGCCGCACAAGAGTGTCGGATTTGACTCGGCCCTTCCTAGTGACATAATCATCTGGCCCGGAACAATGGGTGGCCACGACGCCGGCGTCGATCAGAAATTCCGCCAATCTCTGTGGAGCAACGGCGATACTCCTCAGCCATGGGGAGATCCCTTCGTAGCGACGAGAGTCAGCGTCAGCCGGGTCTTCTGGCAGTTGATTCGGGAAACCCGAATCGCTCCCAAACAGGTGGTTTGTCCGAGTTCGGATGATGATGTGATTGATCCACTTCGGGACAACCCCGATGGCAACACGGACGCTGGGGATCGGAACGTGCGCTCGCCGGATGTTTTCTATGACTTTGAGGGCTATCGCACGTGCAGCTACGCTTACCAGGTGCCGTTCGGGAATTCAAAAGCGAATAAGGCTAAGCCGAGTGGCCGGGCGGATCCTCGGCTCGTGGTCATGGCGGACAAAGGGCCGTTTAACCGCAAAAACGTCCCGCAAGTAATCGAAATGGGCGGCGCCGACACTCCCTTGGTTCCCCCGCCGGATAGTTCGATCGAGTCGGTTTACTCCGGCAACAGCGGCTATCGGAATCCGAACAACCCGGGCACGGTTCATACCGACACCCTTGCGAACCTGTTGCCGAAGCACACGCCCATCCGCTGGCGGCGCGGCAACTCCCCGAACCACGGCGGTCGAGGCAACGGGGGCGGACAGAATGTCTTTCGAGTGGATGGCAGCGCATCGTTCAAAGAAAGGCCCTGCGTCGGCGTCGACAACGACAATATTTATCTCAGGCAGGGCGAGCCTGTTACCCCCCCGACTGCGACGGATGCGGATGCTCTTCCTCCTCCACCAGGGAATGACTGGGGCGCAACGCCCTGGCGCGGAAACCTCCAGATCTTGCCGCCGGGGTTTGAGACCGTTGAGATCGTTGAGGGTTCGGACGTGTTCACGAATGGCACGACCGACACCTACCTCTGGCCGTAGCTGAGGACGTTAATCGTTAAGAGATGCGACATTCGCGTTTGCGGCGGTTCTTTCCAGACCGCCGCAAACGCTTTTTTCTTGTTGGAAAGCCGTCCATTCGTCGACAGGTGCTCACGTCTTGCTCGTTGCCTCCAGCCCGGCTAGACTGTACATAGTCAAGATCGCTGTCCACGTTGGAGGTGCGCAGATGCCGGCGCAGGAAATCCTCGACAATTGCAAGAATCACATGCGCAAAGCGCAGGATTACTTCTCCGAAGAACTCAAGGGTGTTCGAACGGGGCGGGCATCGCCCGGACTGGTGGAGCATGTCAAGGTCGACGTGACGGCCTACGGCTCGTCGATGGACCTGCGTGAGCTGGCGACGATTTCCACTCCGGAGCCGGCCCTCTTGATTGTCAAGCCCTATGACCCTGCCACGAGTAAAGACATCGAAAAGGCGATTCTGGCCTCGAATCTGGGGCTGACGCCAAACGTCGACGGCCCCACGATCCGCCTGCCCATTCCCATGCTGTCCGGCGAGCGACGCCAGCAACTAACCCAGGAAATCAAGCGGATGGCGGAGGCGCAGAAAGTCGCCGTCCGAAACGCCCGACGCGACGCCAACAAGCATATCGACGCCCTGGAAAATGAACATCAACTCAGCAAAGATCAGGCTGCCGATGCCAAAGACGAAATCCAAAAGTTGACCAAGCAATTCGAATCCAAGATTGACGAACAATCCTCAGCGAAGCAGAAAGAAGTGACCGCGGTATGACCGTTCCGCAGGCAGCTCGCCGGATGCTCAAGTCTTCATTCGGTCCAGCATAACGACCATGGCCGGTGCCAGCAGAATGATCGGCAACCACGCCGCAAGCGCTACGTAATCCTTGAAGGTCATACTTCGGCAAAAGTAGGCGAAGAGAAAACACGCACCGCAAATGAGCAAACACCGGCCGCCGCGTTGGATGACTGTGCTCGGATGCCGATCCAGAAAAATGGGCACGCCGATGATCAATATCAGCATGTTGACAATCGGCGTCGAAAAACGGTTGTGGATGGCGGCGGCGATTCGAGCCGGCAGGCCCATCCCACTGTCACCGAGTTCCATCAGTTGAGACCGGCTGAGGAAATCAACCCATTGAGTCGATTGACGCTGGGCGATTTCATCGGGTCCCGTCTCGCTCCGAAAACTGGCCAGGGGTCTTTTCAGCGTGTCGTAGCCGCCGTCGTCATTGGGTATGATGGACAACCGTTGGCCTCGATCCAGAATCCAAGTGCCGGGGCCTTCTTGCGGGTTCGGTTCCCAGGTCGCCCGGTCGGCCACGATGGTTTCGGCGAGCTGATCCGCAGGAGAGGGCATGATCAAGACGTCGCGGAGCACGCCTGAGTTGTGGTCAAATTGGGACGCTGAGAGCAGAGAGCCATCCTTTTGACGCAGCAACCAGATCCCATAGGGCGCGTTAAGGGCGACGGCTTTGTGACTCTGGGCGAGCTTGGGCGCCAGTCGCGGAATGATCAACTCTTGATCCACCAGCCACAGCCCGTTCAGAGCGACGCCCAGGACGATCACCGTCAGGGCGATGCGGTACAGACTGACACCCGACGAAATGATGGCTACGAATTCATTGTCGCGCTGCATCCGGGCCAACGTGAACGCCATTGCGAACAACGTGATCACGCCTGAAATCTGCGAGAAATACCAAAACAACTGCGTGGTATAGTACTTGACCACCGCGATCGCGATCTCAACAATCCCCAGATCCGTGCCCTGGTAGAACTCGTCAAGATTGAAGAACAAATCGAGAACGATGTACAAGCTGACGAGTACGCTGAAGGCAATGACATAATTCAGGACAAACTGCCTCGCGATGTATCGATCCAGCGTGGTCACCATGCGCTTCACCTTGGCACGTAGCGTTTGAGGACGACATAGTCCACGGAGGTTACGATGATCAAACCGAGCCACATGATGGCCAGGCCGACGAGCAAGGTACTCTCGCCCTTGGCGATGTTCTTGCCCAGGATCGTGAGCACGACGACGAACAACGTCGGCACGAAGCTGATCCCGAAGGCGACCAGGAGGTGGCCGCCACGATAGATCATCCCCAGAGCGGCGCCCAGGACGGCCAGCACAAGGACGCTGATGCTGTAGACCGTTCGTACATTGATTTCGGCGAGTATCTGGTGCAGATACTTGCTGCGCTGCTTGCGAAGTCGCTTCAACTGCCAATCGACTTCAGGCCCAAGCCCAAACCTGGCGTCCTTGTTCCACAATTGCTCATCCGTGTATTGGTCGCTGTTCAACTTCGCTTGAACCTCCGGCGGGAGCTCGAAAGGACCGAGCTGCACGTCTCTGATTGAGGTGGCCGGGTTCTGACGGCCGATCTCCTGGAGGGTGACGTCCTCGGTCAAAAGTAATTGAACTCTCGGTTGCTGATCTTCTTGAATCAAAAGGCGGATTCGCCCTTCCTTGGCTTGGTACTCTCTGGTGTGGCCTGCGGTTTGCTCAATGGCCTTCAAGCCGGCCACCCGAAGCTGAGCGCTTTTGCGTGCGGAGTCCCGGGCGATCTCCGCGTGGTCGGCCTCAATTCGGAGGGTGATACCCGTGGACTTCAGCTCACAGCCGTCTCCCTGACGATCCAGGCAGGCCAGCAAGTGGTCAAAGAGGAGCATCGTCTGGACGGCCTCTCTGGCTCGATGAAGTTCTTTGGTCACAGCGGAGAAGACCTCCTCGGGCCGCGATAGATAGTCGAGCAGATCCGGCAACGACAGATGCTTGGGACGAAGCCTCCGTCCGCCCGGGGAAAACTCAAGCGGTCCCAGATGCACGTATGGCGCTCGAGGTTCTGCCTTGCCATCGCTGCCGAATCGGGTAACGTTCTCCAGACCGACCTCGATTTGCGGGCGACCTTGATGATGGAAGAACTTGATCACCGCCGATTCGCCCCATCCCCACTGCTTAATTGCGCTCGTGCCGGCGGGCCGCGAATCAGAGCCGGATTCATCTTCACTCGACTCAAACTGCAGAAAAACGACATTCTCCAGGTACAACGCGGTTTCCTCATCGTTCGATCCGGAATTGGGCGTCACGCGTCGAACGCCATCGGCTCGGATACGATAGCCTCTGAAAACATCGATGCTTTCACCGCTCTTGAGTACGCCGGCCACGATGTCCACGGCGCTGTTTTGAGCGATGACGCGCATCTGGCGCATCATGCCCGGGATCGCAAAATTGAAAAGCACGAATGTCACCATGCCGGACACCAGACTGATCAAAAGGCACGGCAGGAACAGCACGTGAATATTGATACCGCCACTGCGAACAGCAGTGAATTCATTATCCGCCGCAAGTCGGCCGTAGGTGATGGTGGCACTGAACAGAGCCGCAATCGGTAGCGTGAAAGCGGTGCTGATCGGCACGGACAGCGCCAGCAGGAACAGAGTCTGCCGGGCGCTGAGGCTTTCCAGCGGGAGAATGCTCGCCGCCCCGCCGCAAGTGCTCAAGACGGCGGTCAGGCCGATGGCCGTGAGCAGGAAAGTCTTGCCCATCTCGCGAAAAATGTACTTCTGCAATGTTGGCAGCACGGGCGGCCTGCATTCAAACAGTGTTGACCCAGCTCAATTGGTCGGGCATCCTATCAGGACCATGAGAGTATTGATAGTGGGAAGTGGCGGCCGCGAGCATGCGCTGGCCTGGAAGATCGATCAATCGGACCGATTGACGAAGCTCTATTGCGCCCCGGGCAATGCCGGCACGGCGGGCATCGCCGAGAATGTCAATATAGATGCGGAAGACCTGCCCGGTTTGCTGGATTTCGCCCGGCAGCAGTCGATCGATCTCACCATCGTCGGCCCTGAAGATCCTTTGTGCGCCGGCATCGTCGATCTGTTCACGGGCGCGGGCTTGCGCATTTTCGGCCCCTCGTCGGGCGCCGCCAGAATCGAGGGCGATAAGGCCTATGCCAAACAATTCATGAAGAGCGCCGCCATCCCGACGGCGGAAGCGCGCATCTTTGATAATTATGAGCAGGCCCGAGAGTATGTGGCCACGCGGGACTGCGCCCTGGTGGTCAAGGCTTCCGGACTGGCCAAAGGCAAAGGCGTCTTGGTTTGTTCGGAGCCGGCTGAGGCCTTGCTCGCGCTGGACAAGATCATGATCGAAAAGCAGTTCGGCGCTGCGGGTGACAAAGTCGTCGTTGAAGAGCGGCTTAGCGGCCCGGAGATTTCCATTCACGCCCTGGTTGATGGGCGGAATATCTATGTTCTCGAGCCGACGCAAGATCACAAGCCGATCGGGGAAGGAGACACCGGACCGAACACGGGAGGCATGGGGGCGTATTCTCCGGCGGCGATTCTCGATGAGAGCACGATGCGGCAGGTCTGCTCGGAGATTCTTGTGCCGGCTATCGACGCCATGACGCGGCGGGAAACACCGTACAAAGGCGTGCTGTACGCCGGGCTCATGCTTACAGCGGCGGGGCCGAAAGTGCTGGAATTCAACTGCCGCTTCGGTGATCCGGAGGCGCAGGTGCTCCTGGCGCGACTTCAGACAGACCTTCTCGACGTTATCGAAGCCGTGATCGATGGGAATCTGGAGCACATCACGCTCGATTGGGATCGCCGGGCAGCCGTCTGTGTCGTTCTTGCCTCGGAGGGCTACCCTGGTGCGTACTTGAGGCGCAAACCGATTTCGGGGCTCGACCCCGCCGGCGAACTCGAAGACGTCGTCGTTTTTCACTCGGGAACCGCCCAGGCCCAAGGCCGGATCGTGACCAACGGCGGCCGCGTGCTGGGCGTCACGGCTCTTGGAGAGGATGTCTCTGCCGCCCGGGATCTGGCCTATCGTGCGGCGGGAATGATCGACTACAACGGCGTATTCTACCGCAAGGATATCGCACTGCAGGCGATTTCGTAGCGGCACCGACTTCCTTTCGGAGTTGCGTCGAGCGTATCGCGTGCGGTTGTCCGATTCCAGACACGGGCTCCATCTCCAGCCCGGAAGACTGCGGATATTCAGACTTTCAGCGCTGCGTCCAAGGTGAAATCCTCTTATAGGACGGTGATCCTGAATCGACGTGCGCCTATACTGACATGTCACTAGCCCGTATTTCTCACATTGTTTTTGCCACGAAGAAACTCTGAAATCCGGGTCAGGAGAGAATGCGCCACGCCGCTGTCGGGTCCGGCAGTGCGATCGTAACATTATTATAGAACGGGAGTTACACTCGCTCGCCCGCTTGCAGAGAGGCTCAGGATCATTGATGAGCGGGCAAATCCCGAGGGGTCAGTCGGATCGGTTGTGATTTTTTGGATCAAGTCTGTATACTCGACTTGGTTATCGGCATGGCGCACCTGCGCATCGGTTTAGGAGAGAAGCGCTCCACCTCTGTCAGGCGGTCATTTCGGCTCATTTAGCTGTGGAGAAGAATCTGTGAATAAGTGGGCGGTCCTCACATTGGCGTTGGCGCTCCTCGGAGTTCAAACGCTGCTCAGATTGCCGTCTGCAGTCGGTCAGTTGCAGAGCATGGTGCTCCTGCCAGCATGGTTACCACGCGTTTCAGTGGACCGGCCTCGCGATTGGTCTCCATCGGATTATTCCTCGTCGCTTGTAGCACCGCACGATGTCGCCGGCACACAGAGACGTTCGGCTGCGGGTGTCGGCTGCGGGGGCGCCGCGGAATGCGACGACGGCGATGGCTGCACCATCGATAGTTGCATCGACTTCTCTTGTGTCCACACTCCTGTCGTCTGTCCCGGCGATGAAGCATGTCTCGATGGGGTCTGCAACCAGCCTGTGCCGTGCATCCTTGAGTCGGTCGTTTTGACGGATTCTGCCCAGGGAAGCGTCTGTCAAGATGTTTATCGCCCCCAGAACAGCGAAGGCCAGGCCGCTTCTGTGGTCCTGACGGCGAGAACCAGCGTCGCCACCGGCAGCCCGACTGATCCCAATGCCCCCGGTAATCCCGGCTCCGTTGTGCTGACTCTCGATGGCACGGGTGTTCGCCGCACAGACTGCGGCATCGGCGGATTGGGAATCGATGGCCAGGGAAACGCCAAAGATGAGGAAGTCATCTTCACCTTCGATGGCCCGGTGCGCGCGGACAAGATTCTCCTTGGCTTGAACCAGATTGACTTCTCCAATGATGATCCCGTGATCTTCATTTCGGGAAATGATGGTATCGACTATGTGATCACGGAGTCGGAGATTCTGGCTGCGTTCGTCAGCACCGGCCCATCACGGGGCACCGTCGATTTCGCCTTGTTTTCATCCGTCCCCGACGGGCTGGCGACGACCACGTTCAAGATTCGTGAAACGAATTCCCACATCTTCGTTGACGAAATCACGGTTTTCTGCTTCTGCATGACATCGAGCGATTGTGATGACCTCAATTTCTGCACCAGCGATTTCTGTGAACCGATTGCGGGCGAATGCGTGATTACCCAGATCGATCCTGCGACGTGCGATGACGCCGATATCTGCACGAACGACACGTGTGATCCGAATTCCGGTTGCGTCAACGAGCCCGTCGATCTTTCGCTTTGCGACGACGGGATCCCGTGTACCGATGATACTTGTGATTCTGCCATCGGCTGCGTCAACACGCCCAATCACGCCAACTGTGTCGACGAGGTGGGCTGCACTGCGGACAGCTGCAATCCGTTGGTTGGTTGCTTGCATCTGCCGCACCACAGCCTGTGTGACGACGGCGTCGAATGCACTACGGATTTCTGTGACCTTACAAACGATTGCCAGAATGTACCCTACGACACGATCTGCGACGACGGCGTGGCATGCACGGACGACATCTGTGATCCAGTCAACGATTGCACGTCGATCGCGAATGATGCCAATTGCGATGATGGTGTAAGCTGCACGGAAGATACGTGTGATCCCCTGAACGATTGCCAGTTCACGCCTGCAGATTCCAACTGCGACGACGGCGATGCCTGCAACGGCAACGAGCTGTGCATGGGCGGGGCCTGTCAGGTGGGTACGCCGCTGGACTGCGATGACCTCAATCCCTGTACGGATGACGGTTGCGATCCGCTGGCTGGTTGCGTGAACACGCCCAACGATGCCAACTCCTGCGACGACGGCGATGTGTGCAACGGCGCTGAGCTGTGCGTGGGCGGGGCTTGTCAGGCGGGTACGCTGCTGGACTGTGATGACCTCAATCCCTGTACGGATGACGGTTGCGATCCGCTGGGTGGTTGCGTGAATACGCCCAACGATGCCAATTCCTGTGACGACGGCGATGCCTGCAACGGCAACGAGCTGTGCGTGGGCGGGACGTGTCAGGCGGGCACGCCGCTCGATTGCGACGACGCCAACGCCTGTACGACGGACGCGTGCGACCCTGCGATTGGCTGCGTGAACGATCCCGTCGCTGGTGCAAGCTGTGGCAACGGCGTCTGCGAGATCGGCGATGGGGAGGATTGCCTGTCCTGTCCGGAGGATTGCAACGGCCTGCAAAGCGGCAATCCTAACAATCGGTTCTGCTGTGGTGATGGCGAAGGTGACAACCCGGTGGGCTGCGCCGATCCGCGTTGCACCAGCCCGGGGTTTGACTGTACCGATCAGCCTGCCCGAGCGTCCTGCGACGACGGCGATGTCTGCAACGGTGACGAGCTGTGCGTCGGCGGGATCTGTCAGGCAGGTACGCCGCTGGATTGCGACGACGCTAATCCCTGCACGGCCGACGGTTGCGATCCACTGGTCGGTTGCGTGAACACGCCCAACGATACCAACTCCTGCGATGACGGCGATGTCTGCAACGGTGACGAGACCTGCCTGGGCGGGATCTGTCAGGGGGGTACGCCGCCCGATTGTGACGACGCTAATTCCTGTACGGATGACGCCTGCGATGCGGTAGCCGGCTGCGTCCACACGCCCAACGATACCAACTCCTGCGACGACGGCAATGTCTGCAACGGTGACGAGGCCTGTGTTAGCGGGATCTGTCAGGCGGGCACGCCGCTGGATTGCGACGACGCTAATCCCTGTACGGATGACGCCTGTGATCCGCTGGGCGGCTGTGTCAATACGCCCAACGATCTCAACTCCTGCGACGACGGAGATGTCTGCAACGGTGCCGAGACCTGCGTTGGCGGAATCTGCCAGGCAGGTGCGCTACTGGATTGCGACGACCTCAATCCCTGCACGGACGACATTTGCGATTCGCTGGACGGCTGCGTGAATACGCCCAACGATGCCAATTCCTGCGACGACGGCGATGTGTGCAACGGTGACGAGTTGTGCGTTGGCGGAACCTGTCAGGCGGGTACGCCGCTGGACTGTGATGACCTCAACGCTTGTACGGACGACACCTGCGATCCGAGCGTGGGATGCGTCAATGAGGGCATCGTGTGCAGCGACGGCGATGCGTGCAACGGCGTCGAATTCTGCGCGCCAGTCGATGGCACGTGCCAGCCGGGCGTGATTACCGACTGCAACGGCAACGATAACGACGATTCCTGCGATATTGCCGACGGCGGAAGCCCGGACTGCAACGAAAACGAAGTGCCCGACGAGTGCGACATCGCCGACGGCACGAGTCCGGACGAAGACGGCAGCGGCGTCCCGGATGAATGCGAGAATCCCTGCCTGCCGGTAGACCTGACTCAAGACGGCGTGATCAATGCTCCGGATTTGGCAGAGTTGCTCGGTGCGTGGGGTCCGAACCCCGGCCATCCCGCGGATTTCGACGAAGACGGCGCGGTGGGTGCGTTCGACTTGGCCCTGATGCTGGGGTGCTGGGGTCTGCTTGAGCCTCCGGAAGTCTTACTCCAACCGGGCGCTCGAACCCGCTACTACATTGAGCCCGGAGCCAGTCTTACTTTGCCGATCCGATACACCACGACCTTGATGACGCTCATCAATGTCTACTCACGGCCCAGCGGACTGCCGCCCTCAGACAACGTGGTTTTGCTCGGGCAAGTCCAAGTGTCGCCCGGCGAGGATATCGACACCACCATCACCATCGACACGACTGAACTGGGCGTCGGTGCGGCAACGGTGTTGCTGGGTACGAATCAAGCCATTGGCAGCACGGTGACCGGCAATAGGGCGCTCACCGATCCCACGAATCCGGTGTCGGGCGCGGTAGTGCTGTACATCGGCAACGCGCCGGATGCCCCACTCAACCCGCAGGTGAATGGTGAGGCCGGCGTGGAGGCGGCTGAGCCGCCGTTCATCAATCTGGACTTGGAGGTGGGAGAGCCGAGGGCTCTTACGGCGGGAACGGGAGTTCAGCCGTTCGAAGCCAACAAGGTCGTGCATCCCGGCGTGGGCGTGGGTAACGGCGATACTTTCCGGCGTACGGGCCCGGGCGTGGCCCAGAGGAAGACGATCGTGGGGGAAGACTTTGACGGCGACGGCTATGGCGACGTTTGCACGATCGGAGCTGCCAACACACCGGGCCTGTCCCCGGTAATCCACATCATGTTCGGCGCCCCGCACTTGCTGACCGCCGGTGCAGATGCGAATGGCGGTCCCGAGGCTGTCAACGGCGATTGGAGCTCCCCGGTGAATAGCTTCACGCCGGGGATCGGCACCGCGATCATCCTGCCTGCCAACGGTCCTGACGAGAGAATCGTCGCCATCGGCTCCGGTGATTTCAACGGCGACGGCCATCGGGACATCGCGGTGGTGAGCAATACTGCCTCGGCCAACACGGTGTCCCACGTTTACGTGCTGCTGCTGTCGGGCGGTCCCGATCCGGCCGACGGCGCCTCGCTGCGCACCTACACGACTCGCGGCACACAGAATGCGACCACCGGCGAAGGCCTGCACGCCGACGTGGCTGTCGCGGATTTTACGGCAGACGGCATTGACGATTTGGCGGTCAGCGCCCCCGGCGAGGACGAAGACGGTGTCAGCAACGATGAGGGCGCTGTCTACGTGATCTACGGCCGGCCCAGCACGCTCCCGGCCAACAACTTGCCGCCGTCGGGGCCGCTCACGGTCGCTGTCGCCGGGAGTAACGGAGTGGCGCTCAACGGCACGGCCGGCAGCGACGAATTTTTCGGCGCCTCGCTGGGCGTGGGCAACTTCGACGGCGGGCCGATGGATCTCTGGGTGGCGACTGCTGGGGCAGGCACGACCACGGGAGGGCTGTTCTTATTCCCCGGTGCGGAAGGGAGCCTGAGCGCCCAGCCCGCGATCCAGTACACATACGCGGGATCGACGGACATGCTCGGCAGCGACGGCTTGCCGGGAGACATCGTCAGCGGTCCTTTCACCAGCAGCGCCGGCACCTTCGACGACGTCATCGTGGGATTGCCGGGCGAGAACGCCGTGCGGATCATTCCGCCGACGATCAATACCAGCGGTCCGATCACGCGCAACGGCATCGTGGAGATCATCAATACGCGAACCGTGAGCATAGGGATTCTAGGCCACGCGACGGCGTTGGGCGATCTCGATGGTGACGGGGATCTCGACCTGATCGTCGGCAACTACGGCACGGGCGATGCGTACGTTTTGTTCGGCCCGATCAGTTCGAACGGTCCGCCCCTGCGGTACTCAGACACGGACAACGACTTTGATATGGCCTTGCTGAGCGGACAGGACACCGGTCAGGCCGTGAGATTCGGCGACATCACCGCCGACGGCCATTCCGATCTGTGGTTGGCAGACCCTGCAGCCGACATCCAATGCCTTACCGGGCTGGGCATTCCTTGAGTCACATCTTAACCCTTCGGACACCGAGAACGCGGACCACCAGGCGAACCTCCGACCAGCGGCTTAAAAGGCCGATGCGGCAATTCGCTATCCCCCAATCAGACAACAACTTGCGAACCTCAAGAACTCGGCATGTCGTCTTGCATGTCGTTCCTGAAGCAAAACGAACCCGACTTGCATCAGATCGCAACTGCATGGCCCGACCTTCCCGACCACGTCAAAGAAACGATCGTCACGCTCATTGAAGTAGCCGGAGTGTCAAGCGATGCCAGCGAGTGGCAGACGCGAATGCAGGCGATCTGAGCATTCGGGGCGCATCTTCCCGGTCGCGTCGGACAAGAAGTCTTTCGTACGACGACGCAAACGATTCTGTGAGGGATCAGAATGGCAGCGGACAGGATGCACGGGACAACGTAGTGATGACGTGATGGGATGGGGTGAAAGCATAAATCTCCCGTCTGTCCGTCTTGCCATGCGCGGGGCGTACGCAGGTGTAGCAAGACCGTGCCGCAAGGCCTACAATGGGGATGATGCGAATGGAGTTGCGACGATGGCAGGCCGACCACGGATGAAACATAGAAGGGTCTCAGACGCCTTCGATGAGCTGCGCAGCGCGGGCGGTATCTTGATAACCGCCGCGCCGGATGAGTACCTTAGCGGCGACTTCGAGGGTGAGACGCCTTTGTCGCAGGCGTGGTCGGATGCGGTCGATGCGATGATGTTCGCGTGCAGCGAGGTCGAAAAGCTGCTCAAGCTGTTGCCCGAGAAAGCGGGCCTGCCGCCGCCAGAGTCAAACCTCTCCGAGTCCGACGAGCAACTCGTCATTCCCGAATCAAACGTATCCTGAGATACTTGGTCGTCCCTGAAAAAGCCGTCTACGCGGCGGCGAGATAACTGAGCCAGTAGAATGGGCGGCCACCGTTCAGGTGTTCGAGCCAGCGAATCAGCGCAAGAACCAACCGCCGCCTCTGGCTACCGAACAATCCCAGCAGCTTTCGCAGGTTGGACCCGGCGGCGGCGAGCACGGCGTTGATCGCATCGCCGGCAAGCCTGGCCAGGAAGCACCGGTCCATGCGATGATCGCTCTTGAGGTGGCCGATCTTCGGTTCGATCGCGCTGCGCCGGCGCCTCCGATTTCGTTCGGCGCGTGTCCCGTTCTTCTGACGCTGCCCGGCAATGTGAACCGTTACGCCGCCGGTGTAGCCATGACCGCGATAGCCTTTATCAACATACGCATCCGTCAGTGCCACTCCCGTGATCTGCTCGACCGCGGTCAACGTGGCCGTGAGCGTGTGGCCGTCGTACGGATTGTTTGGAAGGAGGTGGGCCGCTACGATCCAGTTGCTGCGATTCGTGGTGGCCAACCCCACCTTCTGACCAAACTCGTAACGCTGGCGGGCTTTGCCCTTGCTGATGCACGGCACTTCCGGCTCGTGCAAACTGTAGAGCTTCTTGGCGTCTTTGGGTTGTTGGCAACGAATCCGCTCCGCACCCTCCAGCAAGGTGGCCAGCCCCTCATCCAGGTCCGTCGTCTTACGGCGAATGTCGCGAATCAGTCGGCCCACATAGGTGCGCAGCTTGTGGAGTCGCCGCTGCATGCGTTTGAACTGCTTGGCGTGAGCGTAACGACCGGCTTTGACCGCCGCCCGCTTGCCCACCCGGACGTACGACTGTCGAAGCGGAATACCGCGCGCTTTCGCCGCGTCGCCAAGTTGGACAATGGCCTTGTACAACAGCTTCGAGTCGGTGGGAAAAGTGATGTTTTTCTCCTGCACCGTCGTGTCCACCGTGACACGCTGAAGATCGTTTTGGGGCAGGTGTTTCTCACGAACAGCCAGGGCAATCGTTTCGGCGAGGAGTTGCTCCAGCCGCTCGGCACCGACCCGATTCCGCCACTTGGTCATGCTGGTCGGATGGATCGGACAGTCGTGCTGCATGTGCGTGTAGCCGCAAAAGTATTGCCAGTAGGGATTCTCGACCCAGCGCGCCACGACCGATTCGTCCGATTCGCTGAAAGCGTATTTGAGATAATGCAAGCCCACCAGCAGGCGAACAGCCTTTGCCGGTGCGCCGATGTCCGGGCAGTAGCAATCGGCAAACGCCGCCTCCAGCCCAGGCCAGTTTATCTTCTTGGCCACAAGCACCAACTCATGGTCGGGATTGAGCAACTGATCGAAATGGGATTGGAACAGTTCGAACGCGTCGCCGGGCTGCGGTTTGGGCTTCATAGAGCCTCCATGTCGTGGCCGAAATTGCAAGGTTTTCGTTCGTCATCCGTAACTACCTTGCAAAGGATACCACGAGTATCTCCACCAGAAACCCCATGGCACGCTACAGTCACAGCCGTTTGACGTGTTTTTCAGGGACGACTAGTGGTTCATTCCATTTCAGTCTGCGGGTAGCGCCTTCTTAGCTTGATCCGTGCATCGGCTGTTCGGAATTGCCCGTCGATATTCTTGGACCGGCTGTTTCGATTGTCATTCCACACCTGCATTCGCCTCCGCAAGGTCGCCTGGTCAGCGATGCGTTCACCGAGGCATTGTTTCTCCAGCACGCTGAGCTCGCACTCAGCCAGGTTCAGCCAACTGCCGTGCTTGGGCGTGTGCACCACCTCGGTCTTCTCGATCAACCGGCGCGCCTCGGTCGGCGCAAAGGCCTCGTACAGGCACGACAACCGATGCGTGTTCAGGTTGTCCATCAGCAGCGTAATCTTCGCGGCATCGGGGTAGTGGACATCGACGAGTTCCTTCATCTGTTTCGCGAAGTCGAGCTTGGTCCGCCGCGTCGTCACGTCCACCTGTCGCCAGCCACGCAACGGTTCGACCAGCAGGAACAGGTTCGCCGTGCCGTTGCGGACGTATTCGTAGTCGTGGCACTCGGCCCGTCCCGGCGCCGCCGGGATCGGCTTGCAGACCTCCCCGACCAGTTGCTTGCTCTTTTCGTCGAAGCACACCACCGGATGATTGGCGTCGTACGGCCGCGTGTAAACGGCCAGCACGTTCTCCATGGCGCAGACAAACTCGGCGTTGCACTTCGGCGGAATGCACCACATCTTATGCTGCCACGGCTTTATCTCGTTTTTTTAAGCGTCCGCATGATCGTCTGCGGCGAACAGTGATCCACGATCTTCAGCGCCACGACCTTCTCGGCCAGCAGTTCCAACGTCCAGCGCACACGCCCTGCGGGCTTGGCGCCACAGGCAATCGCGATCAGCTGGGCCTCCTTCTCGCCGTCGAACATTTGTTCGACGCTGGGACGAACCTGCTTCTTGCGCTCCAGTGCCGCGTCAAGCCCCTCTTCCACGACCCGTTTCCGCAACGACTCGATAGACCGCACCGCCACGCCAAACGCCTCGGCGGCCTGGGCGTCCTTCAGCTTCGGCCCGGCCTCCGATTCATCCACCGCCAGCAGAATGTTTGCGTGACGAATCCGGTAGGCTGCGGCTTTACCGACCCGCACGAGTTGCTCCAGTCGCCCACGTTCCTCGGCCTCCAGCCGAACCAGGTACCTTTTCATGTCGATCCTCCATGATCTCGGAACAAATCCCGGTCATGAAGATCGACGCTTTCACCCCAATACCCGCAACTTCATGCGGAATGGACCACTAGCCCGCATGGGTGTAAATCAATTGGTCGTCCAGAGATTGGCCGCACACGAATGCGGGCGGACGACGGCGGTGTACTACCAGCACATCGACGACGGCACGAAGCGGGACGCGGTACAAAGGCTGGCGTGACCTGTGATTTGCGAAATTCTTGCGAAAATGGCCGTTTGCGAGGCACGCCCTGAACGTAAGTCATTGCCGGAGGAGGGACTTGAACCCACACTCTCTTGCGAGAACGGGATTTTGAATCCCGCGCGTCTGCCAATTCCGCCACTCCGGCGTATTCGGTGGCAAAGACTGACAGGAAGATCAATAGGCACCACCTGATCTTCCTATCAAATCTTCCAAGCTTCAGTAACGTACCATCGGAGTTCTTCAGACTCAAGGGCTTACTCGAGACGTCGGAATCGACGACTTGCGGACCGCATGACCAGCATTGTCTTCCGCAGCGCCGAGTTTCACGGTTTCTTTTCTTCCGACGGAAACAGCAACTCGATGGCTTTGGATGCACCGGTAGCGGAATCATGCCCGACGCCGGGAAGCGCATGCAGTTCGAACCGAAACGGATCGTCCAGTGGACGCATTCCTCGCCGCACCTGGCGTTGGTGTTCGTCCCGCATGGCCTCGACGTAGTTACGCGAACGTTCGAGCGTGTTGGATCCTTGCCAGGGGCAATCCGTATTGACCACCGTTGGGTCCTCTTCTCCAACGATGATGAAGAGCTGCCTATCAAGCAATCTCCCGAGTTTTTCATCTAGCTCGCTCGATGACAATCGAATGCCACTCGTATCAATCTGTTCACCGAAGAACTTCTTGAGGTTTCTGGTTCGCAGGCCCCATGGGTAGTCCTTGGATCTTTGCGGGAAAGTGAAGCTGCCTGCCGCGGATAAAGCCACTTTGCCCACCAGCTCAGGATGGAAGGTGACAAAACGATTGACGAACTGGGCGCCCCCCGAGTGTCCATATAGATGGAACTGATCACGTTTCATCAACTGATCATTGAACAGTCGGAACACCTCAAGGACCTTCAGATCGCTTCTCTTGTCAGTATGGCGATTCAGCAAAGCAATGAAATCGTGATAGTGCCAATCCTTGATGATTTTCGGATCAGTGAATTTGTGATTCCTGTAGTCCTTTTTGCGGTTGAACGGCCAATTGAGCAGGCAATCGAAAGCCGGGGCGATGAGGACCAGGTTGTTGTTGTCTGCGGTGGACTGGAAGCGCTTGATGTTGGCTTCGGCACCGATGTGATGCCAATCGCCGGCCCCGTGAATGCAAACAAGGTACTCCGCGGTCATCGGGTCGAAGTTTTGGGGAATGTAATAAAACACGTCAATGCCAACATGCAGGACGTGAGCGCCTGATGTGCTTGAGATCTTCGGTGGGGCAGGTTCCTCCAACGGAGCCAGGTTGGCGGCATGGGCGGCTCTTGCCCCTCGAAACTGTTGCCTCTTGTCTCCGTATTGCTCGCGGGCTTCGCCGGGAGCCATCCCTTTCACGCCGATACACAAATACGATCCGCGCGGGGGCTGACCGAGTAAGCCGGTTTGGGCACCGATCTGCTTCAGGGCCTCCTGTCCGCGGCGATCGAATAAGCGAGTTGCTTCGTCCTTGGCGGCAACGATCACCAGCGTGCCATCAGGAAACGAATCGATGTCCCGGGCCAGTCCTTCGCTGGCGCCAGGCACCGCGTACGTGTTGTAGTGGAATTGCTGCAGGATCTTGTTTCCGTGGATTGCCACAACATACAAGCCGGCCAGTTGTGGCCCACGGCGCCTCTCGTCGAAGAACACATGATCACCAACACGAACGTAGGCCCGATCACCGCCGGTGAATCCGCCGCTAATGACTTCCACATGTTCAGCAAGCTGTTCTGCACTGAGGTCGCCAGAAGCACGTTCCGGATCTCCCGAAAGCCAGACAGCTGCGAGAATGAGCAAGATCCTTGACATCGTTCGGCACTCACATTATCACATGAAAAACCATTGGTCAACGCCCCAGGTCGGACGCGGGGTTACTTCGCAAGTGGTGTCGGTCGCAGCATACAGAAGGTGAACAGGTAATAGTCCAAGAATAGAGGAGCGAGGGGAGGAATGTCAAAGCGCGACCACCAAAGCATTTCATCTCGTCGGCGCAATGGCGACCACTTCGATATGGTGCTCTTTGATGCCTAGATTCCGTAAACTCCGACTATCAAAAAGCTGCGGAAGATAAGGGAAGATACGGAGTAGAAACGATCATAACTCCTTGTGTCTCAATGATTTTCTTGGATTTTGAATCCCGCGCGTCTGCCAATTCCGCCACTCCGGCTGCGAGTGGGAAGGCCGGCGAGCGACCTTCAGCGGGATCTACTTTATCGCAATCCGC
>JACZTW010000141.1 GCA_022573485.1 Planctomycetota bacterium | reverse complement strand
GTCACTGAGCGCCAGAATCAGGCCTTCGAGCACGTGGGCCTTCTGGGCCGCTTTGCGCATCAGAAAAGCCGTCCGTCGCCGGATGACTTCTCTGCGATGCAGCAAATATTCGTCGATCAATTGCTTGAGGCTGAGCGTTTTCGGCTGCCGCCCGACGAGCGCCACGTTGGCGATGTGGAAATTGGATTGCAGCGGCGTGTATTGATAGATTTGGTTGATGACCACATCCGCGTTGGCGTCTTTGCGAAGATCGATCTCGATGCGGATCGGGTGGTTGCGGTCCGAGGCATCGTTGACGTCGATGGCATCCTTGATGCGCCCGCTCTTGATGTTATCCGCGATCTTCTCCACGATCGTCGAGCGCAGAACTTGATAAGGAATCTCGCTGATGACGAGACGCAACTTCCCGCCCTTGCGTTCCTCGACATTAATCTTGCCCCGGAGGGTCAGCGCCCCACGCCCCGTGACATAGGCATCGACAATGCCGCGCCGGCCGCAGATCGTTCCGCCGGTCGGGAAGTCGGGGCCGGGAACCACTTTCATCAAGTCGGCCACGGTCGCTTCGGGATTGTCGATGACCAACACAATGGCATCGACGATTTCACCCAGGTTGTGCGGCGCCATGTTGGTGGCCATCCCGACTGCGATGCCGGACGACCCGTTGACCATCAAATTCGGAAACTTGGCCGGCAGCACCGTCGGCTCGCTGCGCGTCTCGTCGTAGTTGGGCTGGAAATCGACTGTTTCCAGTTTCAAATCGTCCAGCATCTCCACAGCCGGCGCAGCCAACCTCGCTTCGGTGTACCGCATCGCAGCCGGCGGGTCGCCGTCGATCGAGCCAAAGTTGCCCTGACCATCGACCATCGGGTGCCGCATGTTCCAATACTGGGCCATGCGAACCAGCGTGGGGTAGATCACTTGCTCGCCATGCGGGTGGTAATTGCCCGAGGTGTCGCCCGCGATCTTGGCGCACTTACGATGGGCTGAGCGCGGGCCGAGGTTCAAGTCGTTCATCGCCACCAGAATACGCCGCTGCGAGGGCTTAAGCCCGTCTCGCACATCAGGCAGCGCCCGGGCCATGATGACGCTCATCGAGTAAGTGAGGTACGATTCCTCCATTTCCTCGACGATCGGGTGATCGATGATTTTTTCAGGGATATCCGCCATGAAGACCAGCCCTTCTGTCTCAAACTGGAACCGCGCCAAGTCGTCTGCAACAGCATGACATTCTAACGCTTTCCAGCGCGCCTATCCAGTTCCAAGATGCCGACATGTGGCCGATTGCGTGGTACCATTTCCGAAACTCACAAGGAGCGAATCGCATGGGCCCCGGCGCACTGAACACGACCGAACTTGAATTGATCACCTTCGATTGCTACGGCACATTGATTGACTGGGAATCGGGCATCCGTGGGACGCTCCAGCGTCAACTTCAGTCGGCCGGGCGAGAGTGGGAGGATCGGTTCTTCGACCTCTATCTCGAACGAGAGGCGCTGCACGAGAGCGCCGCGTACCGACCCTACCGTGAAGTGCTCGCGGCGGCCGAGGCCGACGTGCTGACCGCCGCCGGGGTCAAACCGCTCCCCAAGCCGGCGCTGGCCGACTCGCTCCCGGACTGGAAGCCCTTCGCCGATACGCTTCAAGGCTTGGAAAGACTCAGAGAGAAGTACAAGCTCGGCGTGCTGTCCAACATTGATCGGGATCTGTTTGCCCGGACGGCCCGGCACTTGGGCGTCAAGTTCGACATCGTCATAACAGCCGAGGACGTGCAATACTACAAGCCGGGGCCGGCGCATTTCGAGAGGATGCTCGAGCAATCCAGACTCAATAAGAATCAAGTCTTGCACGTCGCTCAAAGCGTGTATCACGACATCGCGGTGTGCAACGAGCTGAACATTCCCTGCGTGTGGATCAACCGTCGCTGCGAAGAGAACACGCACTCGGCCCAGCCGATCGCCGAGTTCCCCGATCTGCCCTCGTTCGCATCGGCCGTGCTCTGATCTGCAATTTGTTGCGAACCCCGACCTCCGAAATTCAGGCCACGAAGACACAAAGACACGAAGAGAATAAAGAATGGGGAATTGAGGATTGGGGAAGAAGAACACGCTGCTTGATCTTCCGCCGAATGTGAAAGCCGTTTCCCCATTCTCCATTCTCCATTTCCTTCATGTCTTCGTGTCTTTGTGGCCTAATTCCCCTGCGAAAAGCGAACGATCGCCGAGTGGATTCGCTTCGGTTGTTCGCCCCAGATTCCGATAGACGAACAGGAATGACCGAGCGGTCCAATCGCAAGATCGGATCCTCATGGGATCGTCGTGATGGAGCAGCAATCCAACCGAATCACCGATAGGATCGTGCGGGGCGCCTGTTTGCTCGCGTGGGTCTCCGGGCTGGCTGTGTTGTGGCTGCCCGAGGTGTCGGGCATGCGTCATCTCCTGGCGAACGCCGCTGCTACCTATCTGCTGCTGTGGGGGATCGTGTTCGTCGCGTCGCGCCAGCCACGGGCCGTCATCGGCCGGCGGTTTGTGCTCATGACTGGATCGCTCGCCGTGGTCCTGGGTCTGCTGGAAGCGCCGGCCATGCTGGGCTTGGTTGACTATCGACTTGTCCTCAAAGACCCGAACTTTGATCGCAAGAACCCGTGGCGGGCGCATCCGCTGAACAGGCCCGACCCCGAGTTGATCCAGATCTTCGCGCCGCACCATCGCCTGGCCGGCACTCAGAGCGGTGGCGACATTGCCCGCATCTGGGATCTGCCGCCGCTCGGCGAGTATCGCTACGACTACCGCACGGATCAGCACGGCTTCCGCAACGAGACCGACCTCACCCGCGCAGACATCATCGTGCTCGGTGACTCGATCGTTTGGGCGCCGTTCGTACAGGCCAACGAAACAATCACGGCGCAGTTGCAACAGTCGCGGGAGCGCACGGTGGCCAACCTCGCCCAGCGCGGCTACGGCCCGCAGCAGGAGCTGGCGGTCCTGAAGCGATTTGGCCTGCCGCTTCAGCCAACGGTCTGCGTGTGGACTTTCTTCGAGGGCAACGACTTCGGCGACATGCGGCGCTATGATCACGCGAGGGCCAACTGGGCCGCCCACGTCAAGTCGCTCCATTCGTTCGGCAAGCGGAGCTTCACGCGCAGCGCTCTGACGCTCGCCAAGGAACTCGTCAGGCCATACGCCGGCAAGTCCGTCGCATATGAAGACGTCGCCGCCACGTTCCGCCCCGCAACGGGCGAGGCCCGGCCAATGTACTTCTTCTATGGCTGTGAAGATGAAATCCCGTGCGGAACGAACTGCCTGGACGATCTCCGTGCGACGCTGGAACAAACGCACGCGGTGTGCAGGGATGCAGGAATTCAGCTTGTCTTCGTGTTCGTGCCGACGAAGTACCGCGTCTACGGCCGGTTCTGCGAGATCGATTCGGGCTTGCGCCGGCGTCTTGGGCAGCCCGGCGATCTGCCGCATCGGCTGGGGAAGATGATCGCGGGCATCTCAAGGGATGTCGCGTATGTTGACTTGACCGGCCCGTTCGTGGCCCAGGCCGAGCACGGCGCGATGCTCTATTGGCCGGACGACACACACTGGTCCGCCGATGGCCACCGCCTCGCCGCCGAAGTTGTCAGCCGTTACCTCGTCGACGAGCACGCCGTCCCTCCAAAGCAAATCCGCCTGAGCGGCGCACCGGCCCTGGAGGCCGAAGAGTAGATCACGCCGTGGAAAACTGGACCGGTCGCTTGCGCTCGCGGCTCTGATTGGGGCGCATGATCGGAGACGTATTCACTCTGCGCCCAGCACCATCCGCTGCCAGGGCGCCTGATCTTCACGGGCCATCTTGCGGAACGGTGCGCCGGCGCGAAACTTCAACGGCAGTCGGAAGGCGGACGGTCGGAGGAATTGAAACATCGCGACGAGTCTCGGCCCAGCCCCTTCGGCGATGCGGCTGCCGCAATGGAAGCACCTGCTGGTGTCCGCAAAGTAAACTGTGCCAGGCGGGCCTGTGAAGCGATGCTCATGCTCGGCGGCGCCCACTTCCGCCATTCGCTCGTCCGGCACAAAGTGCTTTTTCCCCAGAACATCGTACTCGTACTTGAGGGCACGTCGAATCTCCCGTGACTTGGCCGCCTTCACCATGACCAGAGGCCCGTCGTCCGCGCCAACGTCCGTGCAGTTGACAAAAATCTTCACTTGCGAAATGGCCGTCCAATCGCAATGGTGGAAATGTGTGCGGTTCAAATCGGGCTGGTGAGCCGAGTACCATAGATCGATTCGCACCAGAACCGGCACGACTCCGAGATACGCGGAAATTGCGCCGATGATGTCCGGCCGCAGGGCGAACTTCACGAACGGCGAATCCAGCGTGAGCCGGTCACAATCGAACAGGCCCACGAACATGCCTTTGGTACCGATCTCCGGTTGAGCGACGCGCGTCGGATCGAGCTTCTCGAGTTCGCGGTTGGCCTCATGGACGATGGCATTCGTCTCCGGGAATCGGCCAGGTTCGAACCGCGCAAACCCCGATTTGCGTGGAATCGTGAAGTCGGCCTCACTGGAAATGCCACGCGCCGCCCTCCGCCGCCGTAAAACAGCTCGCAGGTTCACGAGTGAGCGATAGCGCGCGTACAGGCCTCGTCGTAGATCGCCGCCGCCCGCAAGGTAAGCGTCCAGTCGATCAAGCAAGCCCATGTTGTTCGCTTCGTCAGTCATCACATTTCTCATGCGTGGATCAGCCCGCCCTGCTCAGTAATGTTTCACAGATCGAGCTCCATAAACAACGTGCAGCCTTCCGGATGATCGCCGTAGGGTGGAATCTCGCGGAAGCCGAGAGCGCGATAGAGCGACACGGCTTCTGCCATTCGATCGGCGATGCTGTCGAGGCGCATTTTGTGATAACCCAGGCGCCGGGCTTCATCGATGATCTCGGTGGCCAGCGCTTTACCGATGCCCCGGCCTCGATGGGCTGGGCGAACGTGCAGGCGCTTCATTTCGCAAGTGTCATCATCGAACCGCCGCAGAGCGACGCACCCCACGGGTCGGTCGTCCTGCCGGGCGAGCAGCAGGCAACCGTCGGGCGGGCCATACTGGCCGGGGAACTCGGATATCGTCTTCTCGATCCTGCACGACGACTTTTCAAGTGCCAGCCACGCCGCATACTCGCGGAATAGCTCAGCGACCTCCGCGAGGTCATTCTCCGAGTGTGCTCGTTTCACATCAGCCATGCGTGGACCTACTTCGCAGCGGTCGCGGTTGCGAATGGGCTCTCTTCGATGCATCTGCCAAATCCCGGCGCGCCGGGAAAGTCACTTCGAATATGCCAACCGAACTCCACACACAATTAGCAATCAAGTTTCAATGTCGCTTCCACCGCGACGCTGTTTGCGCTCCAGTCGGGCGGCGGCGGATTGAATCTCGTTCCATTCCGCCTTCCATGCGCCCTTCGCTCTATCGGCAAGTTGCTTCAGGGCACGCAGATGTTGGGTTGCACCGAGGTCGGTTGATTCGGACAAACTCGATACGAGGCGGGCGAGCATGTTGCGAAATCGCGACCCACGTGGCATCGCTTCGGTGCCCACGCCGTCGAGATCGATCAGCCAAGGCTGCGGATCGTCTTCGCAATTGGAAACGAGCACATTACTGACCTTGAGATCGCGGTGATAGAGCTTGTTGTCGCCCAAAGTACGAAGCACGCCGGCCATTCTGTGCGTCAGGATGTCCAGCGGGGGTGAACGGCGACGACCCTCTCGGGCAGCGTCCAGCTTGCGGACGGCTCGATCAATCGGCAGGGCGTTCGCAACAAACGCCGTCACGATCCGGCCTTCCAAGTGACAGAAACCGGCCGGTCGCCACATGCAGGCCAGCGGCAACGGCGTCGGCAGGCCGATTTGCCGCAGGCGATGGCCCAGCCAGAATTCGCGCCATTCCTTCGGTCCCTTAAACCACGAGCCGAGCCGCTGCGCCATCGTATCGACTCGGCCCTGTTTGCAAATGATCTCTGCGGGTTCGCCGGCCGGCCGATTGATCCGCAATTGGATGACCCGGCTTCCGGCGGATGACTTGTGCAGAAGTTGCGCCGCCGGCTTCGCCAAGTCATCCTGAATGCGCGCGAGTGTCTCTTGCCAGTAGAATTCGGCAGACTTGAGATCGCTCCACAAATCCGAATCGTGTTGCGAATCGCCGGAAAGGTAGGCGATCGCCGACCAACGATCGGACAGTTGATAACAGCGGAAACAGGCGCCGAACCGATTGATGGCGCCCTTCCCGCACCGGCGCAGGAGTTGGGTGGGCGTGAGGCTCGTAGTCGATTCTTCCGCGATAGTCGCGGGGACAGTGAAAGCCAAGCGGCGCTCCAAGAGCAAGTCCGCAGCCTGAAGGCTGCGGCTCGTTGTCGGGCGTTCGGTCCGCAGCCTGAAGGCTGCGGCTCAGTTGTGCGGCCTTATGATACCGGCCGAGTGGTTGGGGTTGCAATGCGCGGCTGGTTCATGCGTGTGCGGGCGAGTCGGACGGCCAGGCGCAGAGCGGCCTTCATGCTGTCGGGATCGGCTTCGTTCCGGCCGACGATGTCGTAGGCGGTGCCGTGGCTGGGACTGGTGCGAATGATCGGCAGGCCCAGCGTCACGTTGACAGCCTCGTTGAAGGCATGCAGCTTGACGGGAATCAAGCCCTGGTCGTGATACATCGCCACGATGCCGTCATACTTGTTCGTGCGGATCACTTGACTAAACAGGGTATCAGCGGGGAAAGGCCCCCGGACGTCGATTCCCAACTCGCGGGCCATGACCAGCGCCGGCTCGATGATCCGCGACTCTTCATCGCCGAACTGCCCGCCTTCGCCGGCGTGCGGATTCAACCCCGCGACCGCGATCCGCGGCGCTTCGATCCCGAACCAATCACGCAGGGCCTCAGCCAGCAGATCGATGGGCTGAAAAACCTTGCCGATGGTGAACGTGTTCTGCAATTCAAAAAGCGCTTCGTGCGTGCTGGCCAGAGCGACCCGCAGCTTGCCGGCGGCGAACATCATGGTCACGCGCTTCGCTTTACACGCGCTGCAGAGCTTCTCAGTGTGGCCCGGAAACTTATAGCCGGCCATGTGCCAACTGGTTTTGTTGATCGGCCCGGTAACCAGAGCGTCGAACTTGCCCGCCCGCACCACGTCAAGCGCTTCGTCGAGGAAACGCATTGATGCGTGGCCGCTTTCCGCGGTGGGACGCTTGATGAGCGGCGAGAACAGCGCATACTCGTCGAAGTCCGCAACGACCACGCCGGACTCGACCGCTCCAAGTTCCTCATGCGGAATGCGGAACCAGTACGGCATAAGCTCGGCCTGATCCGCGGCGTAGGACATAATCTCGTGCAGCCCGAACACCACGAAGCGGGCGGACCGGCGGAGTTCGTCGTCGGCGAGGGCCTTGACGATCACCTCCGCTCCAATGCCGCCGGGGTCGCCCAGCGTGACGGCAATCAAGGGTTTCGCGTTCCCGCCCCTCATGCGAAGCCCTGCCTCTGCATCGTGGACAAGAGATCGCCGGCATCTTTTGACGAAAGGAAAGTCCGCATTTGGTGCAGAATGGTGCGGGCCAATATATCGGTTTCGACATTCACGCGATCGCCGGCTTGCAGCCGTCCCAGGTTGGTCCGTTCCAGGGTTGTGGGGATGACGGCCAAGCTGAACGCCCCGTCCCGTACCTCCGCGATGGTCATGGAGACGCCGTTGACGGCGATCGAGCCCTTGGGAACCACCAGTGGCGCGATATCGCCGTCATGTGAAAACCACTGGACATGCTCCTGCGGGGTAGCCAGCACGCGATCGACGGTCGCCACGGCATCGACGTGGCCTTGGACGAAGTGCCCGTCGAAGCGGGAGTCCGCAAGCATCGATCGCTCAAGATTAACCACTTGGCCGACTTGCAGGTCCGCGAAGTTTGTTCGCCGGACGGTCTCAGCGATGACGTCGAAGGAACACATCCCGGAGGTTGGACGAACCGCCGATAAGCACACGCCGTTGACCGCAAGGCTCGCGCCCACAGCGAGCGTGCCGCCGAGACGAGACACATCGACTGCCAACGACAAGCCGCCTTCGGTCTGTCGTAGTTCGATAACCTCGCCGATGTTTTCGATGATTCCAGTAAACAAAAATTGTCACTCCCGAGCACTCAGGACGCTCGTTCAATTCGGTTCCGTGATCCGGGAGGATTCGCGAAAGTCGGGCTCCCGTCTCGCACGAGCCTCCAAATCTATGCTAGCGACTGTTCGATGCTCGATCAACGAAAAGTAAACCTGCTCGGCGACGACGCCGTGGGGCTATTGGACGAACTACTCCCACGGCATGCGCCGATAATTGCCTCACTTCAACTGCCGTGCAACGCGAAAGAGGTTCACGAGTGTCGGATCATTAGAAAAGTTTTTGCACTTCACGGTTTCCCGGGGTATACTACAGGCACACAAACAGGATGTGACCGCCGTAATCATCCCGACCGGGCAGGTGTCCACGGTTTTGCTCCGTGGGCCTCGTTCACCCCACAAACCGATATCGATTCTGATTTCCCTCGGCTCGACGGGCTCGATTCGTCATCGACCAGGCATTTCGTATCGATGAATCTGCTGAAAAACAAGAATGTGCGGCGCTCATTCCGACATCGGAATGTTGTTGAGTCTTTTCCTCAGGAGGGAAAACATGCCAGTGGACACGCGCTCGATCTGTCGTTTCTCGAAACTACCCATGAATTTGTGGCCTGTCGCCGGTGCGCTTATTACGCTTCCATGAGCGGAGCACGCC
This sequence comes from Planctomycetota bacterium, assembly GCA_022573485.1. GTDB lineage: Bacteria > Planctomycetota > Phycisphaerae > UBA1845 > CAIVHJ01 > JACZTW01. The sequence continues at coordinate 738 of JACZTW010000141.1, read as the reverse complement.
GGCTTTGGGGAATATGTGATCCTGTCGAGATAAATGGTTTTTCGTTTTTAGGGAGAGAAACTCATGGTCAAATCGAAAGCTCTTAGGAAGTTTTTGGTTCCTTTCGGTATCTTTTTGGTGCTGGTCACCGTGGCCATCATCAAGAAAATGCGCACGGTCGCAGCGGGTGAGGGAACGACAGTAGTGCTGTGCCACGTCCCGCCGGGCAATCCCGAGAACGCCCATACGATCGAGGTGGGCGAGTCGGCTGTCGACGCCCATCTCGAGCATGGCGACTACCTCGGCGAGTGCGAAGACGAAGAGGACAATGGCAATGGAGGCGCCGAGAAGGTGACCCTCTGCCACATCCCGGCTGGGAATCCAGAGAATGCCCACACGATCGAAGTGGGTGCGGCGGCTGTCGATGCCCATCTCGAGCACGGCGATCTGCTGGGCGAGTGCGAAGGCGAAGATGACGACGGCAACGGCAATGGTGGCGAGGACAAGGTCACCCTCTGCCACATCCCGCCGGGCAATCCCGAGAACGCCCACACGATCGAAGTGGGCGAGTCGGCCGTCGATGCCCATCTCGACCACGGGGATCTGCTGGGCGAGTGCGAAGGCGAAGATGACGACGGCAATGGCGGCGAGGACAAGGTGACCCTCTGCCATATCCCCGCAGGGAATCCAGAGAACGCCCATACGATCGAAGTGGGTGCAGCGGCTGTCGATGCCCATTTGGCACACGGCGATGTCCTG